>JBBSPT010000139.1:0-7122 GCA_038258515.1 Chitinophagales bacterium
AACCTCATTTTCGGAAGGTCAGTAACATTCCATGCACTGATAATTAGTCTCCTGCTGTCGGGGTTTATTTTTATTTGATCAATCAATTCTGACACCTGGTCTACGACTTGTCCATCGGCCCCTTCACAGCTTCGCCACTGTTTTCCATAAACTGGTCCGAGATCACCGTTTTCGTCAGCCCATTAATCCCATATTTTTACGCCATGCTCTTTTAGATATTCAATATTCGTATCTCCCTTCAAAAACCACAGTAACTCATAGATGATGCTTTTCAGGTGAAGTTTTTTCGTGGTTATTAGTGGGAATCCCTGGCTAAGATCAAATCTCATTTGGTGACCAAAAAGGCTCCGGGTTCCTGTTCCGGTACGGTCATTTTTATCCGTTCCATCTTGAATAATTTTCCGCAAGAGATGAAGATACTGCTCCATGTTCGCAAGTTAATGAATTACAAATTTCCTTGATTAGGCATCATGGGTGCGTAGAAAAAAAATCATTTTTTGTCGATTACATTTATGGACCGTGGTATCTAACAAAATAGCTTTATCACAAAAGTTTTATCATAAATTTGTGGCCTCAACAAGCTCAATTAAAGAAACAGATGAGATTTACCTGGTGGAAGATTGGATGCATCATTTTATTGTTCTTCACATTCATAGCGAGCTTCTTAGTAAAAATTCCTCATGTTGGAAATTTATACGAAAGCATCCGTAATTTTTTCTTTCACGTCCCAATGTGGTTCGGCCAGATCGCATTACTTTCCTTGTCGCTCATTTATTCAATTGCCTATTTGCGTAAGCAAAATATAAGGTATGATATCTACGCGGCTGAATTTGCAAAGACAGGGATTGTGTTTGGAATACTTGGCCTCATCACCGGATCTATTTGGGCGGCTTATACCTGGGGCGAGTTTTGGAGCAACGATCCTAAACAGATTGCCGCTGCAATTGCAGTGCTCATCTATTTTGCCTATGTAGTGCTTCGCGGTTCAATGACGGATATCGATAAAAGAGCGAGGGTAAGCGCAGTCTATAACATTTTTGCTTACTTTATATACATTCCCCTGATAATGGTTCTTCCGCGGTTAGTTCAATCTCTTCATCCGGGTGGTATGGAAGGCGCCGAAGGCGGGGGCAATCCCGCGATGGGCGGAGGAAGCCTGACTCCTGAAATGACAATTGTTTTCTGGCCTGCAGTTTTTGGATGGATCCTTTTAGGGTTTTGGATCAGTAACCTCAAGATTAGACTAACCTTGTTCGAATATAAAAACCTGGTAAATGATTAAAAGATTCAAAAGCCTAATCTTCTCGATTTGTTGCTCGCTGTTTACCCTTTCTGTGTTTGCACAGGTGAAGCCTGAAGCAATGGGATCGGATGTGGACAAAGCAATGAGAAGCAACGATAAAATATACGTTGTCATGGCTGTGTGCCTCACAATTCTTATGGTACTCTTTTTGTATCTCGTAAGAATCGACAGAAAGGTGTCGAGAAAAGAAAAGATGTTATAAGATCTTCCCAAATAATTGCTGACCGGTAAACAGAACTTCAAACTAAATTTATATGAATTCAACAACTCCGTACAGCTTTTTTCAAAGTGTGGAAAGAAGTTTTGATAAGGCCGCAATCTTCACTGATTGGGATCCGGGAATTCTTCAGCAAATAAAACAATGCAACAGTGTTTACCAAATGCGCTTCCCCATAAAAAAGGAGAACGGGGTCATTGTTACTATTGAGGCATACAGAGTGCAGCATTCTCATCATAAAACGCCTTGCAAAGGAGGTATCAGGTTTAGCAACGCCGTGAACCAGGATGAGGTGATGGCCCTTGCCGCATTGATGACCTTCAAGTGTGCGATTGTGAATGTTCCGTTCGGAGGAGCAAAAGGCGGCATTAAAATTAATCCGCGTGATTATACGCCTTATGAACTCGAAAAAATAACCAGGCGTTATACCGCAGAACTTATTAAGAAAAATTTTATCGGCCCTGGAACTGATGTCCCTGCTCCGGACTATGGAACCGGAGAAAGAGAAATGGCGTGGATACAGGATACCTATGTGGCAATGCACCCGGGAGAAATTGATGCAGCAGGCTGCGTGACCGGTAAGCCCGTAACACAAGGTGGAGTTCGCGGAAGAAAAGAGGCAACAGGATTGGGCGTGTTTTTCGGCCTTAGTGAAATATGTAACATGCCTTCCATGATGGAAAAACTTGGCCTAAATACCGGCGTTAAGGGCAAACGCATTTGTGTGCAGGGACTTGGAAATGTAGGATATCATTGCGCATTATTTTTTCAACAGGCTGGCGCCATCATCGTTGGCTTGGCGGAATATGAAGGAGCAATCTGGAGCGACAAAGGACTCGATGTTGACAAAGTTTGGCTTCATCGTACAAAGACCAAATCTATCCTGGATTTTCCTGGCGCAGAAAACTTTGAAAAGAATTCGGACGCTCTCGAAATGGAATGTGATATTCTCATTCCCGCGGCGTTGGAAAATGTGATAAACGGAGAAAACGCTTCACGCGTCAGAGCAAAGATTGTGGGCGAGGCAGCGAATGGCCCGCTTTCTCCTGAAGCTGATGAAATATTGAATTTAAAGGGAGTGCTTGTTGTTCCCGATATGTACCTGAATGCAGGTGGTGTAACCGTTAGCTACTTTGAGTGGTTAAAGAATCTAAGCCATGTGCGTTATGGAAGATTGGAAAAGAGATTTATGGAAAATATGAATCACCACATCCTCGGCCAACTTGAAGAACTTACGGATAAAAAGGTCAGCCCGGCTGAACGTGATATTATTATGCATGGCGCTGATGAGGTTGACCTGGTAAGAAGCGGGTTAGAAGAAACAATGATATCCGCCACCCGTGAAATTGTTGATATCTGGCAAAAAACTCCGGCGATCCCTGATTTGCGAACTGCCGCTTATGTCTGCGCTATCAATAAAGTTGCCACTTCTTACGCCGAATTGGGCATCTTCCCGTAAACTCTATCATGCTTCAATGGAACGACTGTATGTCTGAAAAGTCTTTCATTTCGATATTAAAGAAAATCAGGAAATTCATTTATTTCAATAAACTTGTCATCAATTTTTTCAAATCCTATTGAATAGCTTCCATTTGTGATCACCAGGAATGTGACGGGTAAGGCCGCATGATATCGAAGTACCTGATCAAGCGTCCTCTCTGATAAAGAAGTTTTCATCTCTTTGCATTCGATGATCATCCAGGGCAATACCTGCCGGTCGTAAATCACAAGATCATATCTCTTCCTCAGCTCGCCTAACCTTATTTCCTTTTCAACAGATATTAAAGAGGCCGGGTATTTTTTAGAAATCAAAAGATACTGGATCATGTTTTGTCTTACCCATTCCTCCGGGGTAAGAACGAAATATTTTTTCCGTATCGGATCAAATATCTCATCCCCCCGCAAACCTTTTCTTGTGACGACCTTATCTTTAGGAAAATTTATCTTTATCATCTTCTGCATTTCCGTTAAAGGTGAAATGTAAATCTTCTATCGAACTTTTGTTGCTCCCGTAATCAATAGCTTAATGAAGTAATTAATCTTCTACCAGCCAAAATCGTATTTTTAACTATAACAATAATGATGTGTTTGGCTTAATATGAAAACAAAAAAAGAAATAGTAAGCAACTGGCTACCCAGGTACACAGGAGAAAAGCTAAGTAATTTCGGAGAATATATTTTACTTACCAATTTCAGCAATTACGTGAAGATGTTTGCAGAAATGCACAAGGTAAAAATTGTAGGCGCTGACAAAGCCATGCAATGTGCGACTTCGGATAACATCACGATTATAAATTTCGGAATGGGCAGCCCTGGCGCAGCCACTATCATGGATCTGCTGAGCGCAATCAATCCTGAAGCGGTATTGTTCCTTGGGAAATGCGGAGGATTAAAAAAACGAAACAAGATTGGTGATCTTATTCTCCCGATTGCAGCGATAAGGGGCGAGGGAACTTCCAACGATTATTTTCCGCCTGAAGTTCCCGCTCTCCCGGCATTTGCTCTTCAAAAAGCGATTTCGACGACGATCCGCGACTATGCGGTCGATTATTGGACGGGCACTGTGTACACCACGAACAGGCGAATATGGGAACATGACGACGAGTTGAAAGTTTACCTGAGCAAGATTCGCGCTTATGCAGTTGACATGGAAACTGCGACCATCTTCACAGTTGGCTTTTTTAATAAAATTCCGACTGGTGCCTTACTACTCGTCAGCGACTCCCCGATGATTCCCGAAGGTGTAAAGACCACTGAGAGCGATGCCAGCGTCACAGCTCAATTTGTAGAGAAGCATTTAAAAATTGGCATCGATTCTCTAAAGCAATTAATCAACAACGGACTCACGGTAAGACATTTGAAATTTTAATTTATCAGCATACAACCTGCCTGACCCGGGACGTCCTGCGTGGCGTTTCGATTTATCTCACTAATGGAAAATCCGCTCCTGGAAATAAAAGATTTAAGCATTGACTTTAAAACAGAGGAAGGAATTGATCGTGCAGTAAAGAATATTTCAATCACCCTAAATAAGGGTGAAATCATTGCGCTTGTTGGCGAGTCAGGCTCAGGGAAAACTGTAACCTCTCTGGCTATTTTGAAATTGCTTCAATCGCCACCGGCAATTTATTCCGGCGGTCAAATTTTATTCTCACCAGGAGGAAACGCTTCCGTTAATCTTTTGAATCTGCCAGCGAAAGACTTACAGAAAATCAGGGGAAGTAAAATTTCCATGATCTTCCAGGAGCCCATGACGTCGCTAAATCCTGTAAAGACCTGCGGCTCGCAGGTAATGGAAGCTATTTTAATCCATAAAAAAATTTCGAAGCAAAATGCAAGGCAAAGAACGATAGATCTGTTTAGAAAGGTGAACCTATCCAATCCTGAAGGAATGCTTAAACGATATCCGCATCAGCTTAGCGGCGGGCAAAAGCAACGGGTGATGATCGCGATGGCGATGAGTTGTGATCCTTCAATTTTAATTGCTGATGAACCGACCACTGCTCTTGATGTTACAGTTCAGAAGAAAATTATTGAGCTAATAAAAAAGTTGCGGACGGAAAATGGAATGGGCGTTATTTTCATAACGCACGACCTCGGCCTCGTTTCGGAAATTGCCGATAAAGTGGTGGTGATGTACCAGGGCAGTATTGTTGAAACCGCTCCCGCAACAGAAATTCTTTCAAACCCTTCCCACCCTTATACAAAAGCTCTCATCGCCTGCAGGCCAACGACGACAGCAAAGGGAAATCGTTTGCCTGTGATTAGTGATTTCATGGAAGATGCGGGCGAAGGGCAGCGTGAGGCCGGATTGATTTCCGAACATCCGGGTATTGACAATTTTCCGGGATCACCATCTGCAAATCCTGCGAAAGAGGAAGAATCATTGTATCTCCTCACAGTAGAGAATCTGAAGGTTTATTTTCCCATTAAAAAAAGTTTTACAGGAAAAGTACTTTCAGAGACAAGAGCGGTGGATGGTGTAAGTTTCAACGTACTCAAAGGCGAGACACTTGGACTTGTCGGCGAAAGTGGCTGTGGCAAAACTACCCTCGGAAGAGCCTTGATAAGATTAATACAACCCACAGATGGAAAAATTTTTTTCAATGGAAAAAATATTGCCGGCATTCCGGCTGGTGAAATGCGTGTTATGCGAAAGGATATCCAGATTATTTTCCAGGATCCTTATGGCTCTTTAAATCCAAGAATGACGATAGGACAGGCGATCAACGAGCCAATGAAAATCCATGGGATTGCGGATGGTGATAATCCGCGAAAGAAAATGATAATGGATTTGTTGGAAAAAGTGGATCTGAGACCTGAGCATTTTAATCGCTATCCACATGAATTCAGCGGCGGCCAGCGACAGCGGATTTGCATTGCCAGGGCGTTAAGCCTGAATCCTGAATTTATCATTTGTGATGAAAGCGTATCGGCGCTGGATGTAAGCGTGCAGGCGCAGGTCTTAAACCTATTAAACGACCTAAAAGCAGAATTCGGCTTTACGGCGATCTTCATATCCCATGATCTCGGAGTCGTGCATTATATCAGCGACCGGATCATGGTAATGAAAGAAGGAAAGATCGTGGAAACGGGAACGGCAGATGAAATTTATTTTAGTCCGTCAACTCAATATACGCGTGAGTTGATCGCTGCAATACCTGGGAGCATAACCTGATTTCGTATCGGGACAGAAGTTCGTAATGATTAAAAAAAATTCTTCGCTGATTTTTAGTAAATTCGCAGGCTTAAAAAAAATCATGCCGTAACATGATAAGTGGCCTCAAACTTTGTCGGGGCACATATCTCTGTAAAAACCTACAGTAATGGCATGTGACAATTAACATTTAAAATAATAATTGCGCATGAAACTCAGTCAATTCAAATTTGACCTTCCACTTAATCTTATTGCTCAGACACCCACCAAACGCAGAGAAGACAGCCGGATGATGGTTATTGAAAGAAAAACCGGTAAGATTGAAAACAAACATTTCAAAGACATCCTGGATTATTTCGATGACAAAGATGTGTTCGTCGTAAACAATACAAAAGTGTTTCCGGCACGGATGTATGGTCGTAAAGAAAAGACCGGTGCAAAAATCGAAGTTTTCTTACTTAGAGAATTACACAAGGCAAACCGTCTTTGGGACGTGATAGTAGATCCGGCGAGAAAGATAAGGGTCGGCAATAAATTATATTTCGGTGAAAGCGATGAACTGGTTGCGGAAGTGATAGACAATACAACAAGCCGCGGACGTACCATACGTTTTTTATGGGAGGGGCCGGAAGATGAGTTTAGAAAAATGCTTCACCAGATGGGAGAAACACCGCTGCCCAAATACATCAAGCGTAAGCCTGACGAAGATGATAAAGAGCGATTTCAAACGGTATATGCAAAACATGAAGGAGCAGTAGCAGCTCCTACAGCGGGCCTGCATTTTAGCCAGGAACTCATCAAGAGACTTGAAATAAAAGGACTCCGGTTTGCAGAAGTGACGTTGCATACCGGTCTCGGAACCTTTCGCCCCATTGAAGTGGAAGATCTTAGCAAACACAAGATGGATGCTGAATATTATAGAATAGAGGAAGAAGCCTGCAAGAT
>JBBSPT010000140.1:0-7120 GCA_038258515.1 Chitinophagales bacterium
AAGCATTTCCAATTAATAAAAAAAGAATATCAAAGCCCTTCGCCTTCAGAAACGAATCAAAAATAAAAATGAGTGCATTTATTAAAATGAAAGGAATGACGACGGGCGCAAAATTTCTCATCATGTTTAGTTTACCTTTTGTCAGACGTGTCTTTGATCACCTGGTACAACAGTCCGCAAATAATTAAAAGGGGAAGCAGCCATACGAACAGCGGGAAAGAGAAATTGAGCCACCCATCCGCTTTAAAACCAATGAAAACTCCTAAAGATATGCTTACCAAAAATTGCATGGTAAGCCCGGCGTAACGCAGCAATTGTTTATTTCCGTCGTCAGATGAATTCATTTTTAATCCCTGCTTTTTTCGATTGGTTTCAATTTCAATGTGACAGTGTCCCTCTGCGTGACATTTCCTTTTAACACCTTTTCAATCGAGTTTATATATTGTTGTTTTGTTATTAATGATTGCTCAATGGAATCTGCTTTTACTTTTAAGATCTCGTATTCTTTTGCTTTTTGAGCTTCACCATATCCAGGTATATATAGCCGGAGAGGCGTGAACATAATGAGTGCGATAGTTAATCCGACCAAAACCACAAATAAAGTGCAAAAAACTATATAAACGCTAATGCGGTTCAGTTTAAAAGCCACCACTTCTTCAAAGGTATCCTCATTTAAAAGCACAAGCCTATAGCGATTTCTAAGCCTCCTCAATGATGAACTTCCCCCCGTCAAAGCCATAGTGATTTTTTTGTTGTTAAAAATACTATACCACGTTGATTAAAAGCCGTCACAAGCTTAAAATAACCGTATTTTTAAAATAATTTTGACGATTAGAAGTTAATAGAAATAACTTTTATTCCATAGCATTGCTACTGTAAACCCATATCATTCATGAAAATCCGGATTTTCAAGGTTTTTCCCCTTTTCATTTTTTCTTTTTTTTACTTTTCCCCTGGCACTGCACAATTGGGTAAGATCACTGTTGACCTTGAAAAGGATAAGCCAAAAAAATTCCAGGCAAGAACGTTAAAATCTGAAAAGACAGGTGAAAAGAAATTCACTCTACCCCGGCGATTCGTCCAAAATACGGTGAGCCATTATAATTACTTTTTTAACGCAAACAACAAGATTACCGGGGTAATTGAGCGGGCGCGGCTAAGCAGAAAGGATGATTTTACAACATTGCTTCCATTCTATAGTTACTCGCTGGACAATACTTCTTCGCAATCTACTGATCTCGATTCTGTAATTTACAAAGCCACTGCCGGCATTTTGTTGCACGACCTGCGCAGCGATTGGGTGGACAATTTCTACCTTTTGATTGGTGAGGCGTACTATCTCAGGAAGGATTTTGATTCCGCGGCAATGACATTTCAATTCATTAATTACAGCCTCTACCCAAAAAATAAAAAGAACCAGGACGATCAACTAATTGTTGGCTCGAATGACAATGGATCTAACCGGGCCATGAGCATTTCCAGCAAGGAAGATCGAAATCTAATAAACAAGGTTTTTTCCCGGCCACCAAGCAGGAATGAAGCATTGATCTGGCAGATCCGCACCTTAATTGAGATGGAAGAATATGGCGATGCTGCAGGATTGATCGCCACTCTCCAAAACGATCCTGTTTTCCCCGGCCGCCTCGATCCCGCACTGGAAGAGATAACAGCCTATTGGTTTTACAAGCAGCAGCAGTACGACAGCACTATTGCCCACCTTGAAAACTCTATCCCCGCCACCATTGACCGGGAAGACCAGGCCAGGCGTGAGTTTCTGCTGGCACAGCTTAACGAAATTACAAGAAACCTTGAAACAGCTTCTGAGTATTACGATAAAGCCATCCAACACACCCTCGATCCGTTAATGGACATCTACGCAAATCTCAACAAAGCGAAAATGTTAAGGAGCGAGGACCCCGCGGAAATTGACAGAAGTATCCTCACATTACTAAAGATGGCGAAAAAAGATAAGTATGATCTTTATCGCGATATTATTTACTATGCCGCCGCAGATCTAGCGTTGATTAAACCGGATACAGCGGCCGCCTCTGCGTTGTTTAAAAGGAGCATTCATTACAATGAATCGAATGTTTCTTACAAGAATAAAGCATTCCTCAACCTTGCTGAAATAAGCTATAATAATAAAGATTATAAGAATGCATTTGCATTTTATGACAGTTTACAAACCGGCGATACCTCCCTCGGTGATCTGACCCAAATACAGGAAAGAAGAAATGCGTTGGGGAAAATCGTGGAGCAAATAAAAATTATTGAAAGGGAAGATAGTCTTCAATCGATCGCGGCGATGTCGCAGGGAGATCGCGATGCGTTTATAAAAACTCTTTCGAAAAGATTGAGAAAAGAAAGGGGAGTGAATGACCAGGACCAGGAATACACAAATTCCGCTGCGGCATTTTTCGATACAAAAAATTCCCCGGCAGATATTTTTTCAGGCGATGCCGGAGCTGGAAATACCAACGCCAAAGGAGATTGGTATTTTAACAACGCTTCGCTAAAGGCGAAGGGTGCTGCGGAATTCAAAAAAGTTTGGGGAAAGCGGTCAAATGTTGATAACTGGAGGCGATTAGGAGCAAGCCAGGCCAATAATGCTGCGGCTTCCAGCCTGGCCGGAGGAGCAATGGGTGATCCATTGAGTCCCGGAGGAGAAGGCCAGGCACTAACTGATGCGGCAGGCAATCCAATCACTGGTAGTGATTCACAGGGATCCTCTGCCGGTACTGAGATACAGGGAGACATAAGTCCTGAAGGGTTGTTGTTAAATGTTCCGCTTACTAAAGAGTCTCTCGGGGTTTCAAACAACAAGGTTGCAAAATCTCTTTTTCAGCTTGGGAAAAATTATCAATCGCTCCTTGAAGATTATCCCGTTGCCATTGAAACGTACGAAAGATCATTAGAAAGATTTCCTGACAGCCTGTACCAGGGAGAGCTTTACACGAATCTTTCTTACTGCTATGGCAAGATAGGCGATGACGGAAAGGCAAATTTTTACAAAAACCTTGTTTTGAACAAGTTTGGAGGTAGCAAGTATGCTCAAATGGTGACTCATCCTGAATCGATGTCTCCTGCCACAAAAGATCCTGCGGCCACAAAGCGATATACTGACGTTTACAATCTTTTCATTGAAGGAAAATTTGATGAGGCGCTGAAAGAAAAGAACGCAGCAGATAGTGTTTACGGAAATAATTATTGGGATCCTCAGCTTCTCTATATTGAAGCTGTTTACTTTATTAAACAGCGACAGGACTCTGTGGCGATGGACAGGCTAAATGGAATTGTTTCAAAATTTGCTTCCTCGCCATTGGCAGAGAAGGCAGGAACAATGATTGATGTTCTTAAAAGGAGATCTTCTATAGAAGAATATCTTTCAAATTTACAGGTAGAAAGAGTGAAGGAAGATTCAGAAATCATTGTATATGACTCAGCCAAAGTAATTAAGGGGGTGATGCCTGCCACAGTAGCAGCAAGGCAGAATGTAGGACCAAAACAAGTGGTGGTAACTACTGACGCCGCAGTGTTAAATCCTGAGAAAAAACTTGCACCACCGGTGCAAAACGCAACTTTTATTTATGACGAATTGCAACCGCAAAATGTGATAATGATTCTGGACAAGGTAGATCCTGTGTATGGAAGCGAGGCCAAAAATGCATTTGGAAGGTACACCGCGGAAAAATTCAGATTGCTGAATCTTGAAATAACGAAAGATACCTTAAGTAAAGACCAGGCCTTGCTCGTATTTAGTCAATTTGACAATGGTGTTGAGGCTATGAAATTTTTAGAGAGAATAAGGCGTGATGCACCGGGAGAGGTTTCCTGGCTTTCGCCCAGTAAATATTCGTTCCTGGTAATTTCGAAAGAAAATCTGGAACTTTTAAAACAAAAGAAGAATCTCAACGATTACCTCGAATTGCTACGAAAAAAATATCCGGGCAAATTTTAAAAGTTGGTAAAGTGTTTGCCTTATGGACATATTTTGGCTGTTAAGAAAACAAAATGCAAAAGAATAAGAATTCGTCAAATAAGAAACGTTCCGAAAACAACTTCATCAGCCCAAGCGTCAAAATTCTTTGGACAATGGTTATCGTGGGTATGCTGCTGGTAGCCGGAGTTTTTACGGCAGTAAATCTTGGACTCTTTGGCTCTCTTCCTTCATTGCAGGAACTAGAAAATCCACAAGCAGATCTCGCATCAGAAATTTATGCTAATGACGGTAAAACGCTGATGGGTAAAGTTTACTCGGAAAACCGTGTCTCTGTTGATTACGACAATATTTCGAAACACGTCATCGATGCATTGATCTCCACAGAAGACATACGGTTTTATGATCATTCAGGGATTGACATTATTGCAATCGGCCGGGCGGTAAAAGGCTTTGGACAAGAAGGAGGAGGCAGCACGCTTACTCAACAGTTGGCAAAAAATATTCTTGGACAGGGTCGCGGATCTGTTTTGAAACGCGGAACAGACAAACTGAAAGAATGGGTGGTTGCCATTAAATTAGAGAAAAATTTTACAAAGCAGGAAATTATTTCTTTATATCTCAACAGGGTCTCGTGGGGAAATATTTATGGGATAAGAAACGCTTCCCGGGTTTTCTTCCAAAAAGAACCCTCGGAACTTACAACTGACGAAGCTGCGTTATTGGTTGGCATGTTAAGTGGCCCCGGGCAATATGATCCGGTAAGACATCCTAAAGCCGCAACTGAAAGAAGGAACCTTGTTTTAGACCGCATGGTTACAAATAATACATTGTCTCTAACTGATGAAGCAAAGTTTCAAAAGAAACCATTAGGAATTAAATATAAGAAGCTGGACGAAAGTGTGGGTATCGCCCCATATTTCCGCTCTGTGCTCAGGAAAAAATTAGACGAGTGGTGCAACTCCCACAAAAATCCCGCAACTGGTGAAAATTATGATCTGCGCCGTGACGGACTGAAAGTGTACACGACCATCGACCCGGCGATGCAGCTTTATGCAGAGGAGGCTATGATAAAACACATGGTGAACATGCAAAAGAAATTTAATGCGCAGTTATCCAAAAATGTTTGGAAAGGCCATGAGGATATTTTAGACAAGGCGATGAAAGAGAGTGAACGTTGGAAAAATCTGAAAGAGGAAGGACAAAGCGCTGAGGAAATTAAAAAAAGTTTTTCAATTCCGGTTAAGATGAAAATCTTTGCCTGGAATACAAAAAGATCAACAGATACTTTAATGACGCCTTCCGATTCAATAAAGTATCACAAGCAGATGATGCAGACCGCGTTCCTGGCAATGGACCCGATCTCAGGCGAGATCAAGGCATGGATCGGTGGAATAGATTTCAACTGGTTTAAATACGATCACGTAACTGCCAACCGGCAAGTTGGATCAACGTTTAAGCCCATTCTTTACACGCTGGCCCTGACGGATGCAGGCCTGACGCCTGAGAGTTATATTGGCGGAAAACCTATTACACTCGCTAATAAGACTATTTCCGGCGGTGGCGGAACGATGGCCTATTGCCTCGCCAAGTCGTTGAATGCGGCAGCTTGGGATCTTATGAGCCGGATTGGCCCGAAGAAAACTGCTGAGTTTGCCCACGCATGCGGAATCAAAAGCAATATCCCTGTTGTCCCTTCGATTGCACTTGGGTCAGCCGATATCCAACTAATAGAAATGTTGAGAGCTTACACTATGTTTCCGAACAGGGGTTTTAATACCGAACCAATTTTTATCAACAGGATAGAAGATAAAAACGGAAATGTTTTGGAAAGTTTTCAACCCGAAGTAAAACAAGTTATTAGCGAATCCGATGCTTTTATGATGTATAAAATGATGCAGGGGGTCGTGGATTTTGGAACAGGAGGATCCATGCGGTGGAGGTTTGGAATCAATAGTGATATGGGAGGCAAAACAGGCACAACGAACGATAATACAGATGGCTGGTTTATTGGTTACACCCCACAGTTGCTCGCAGGAGCATGGGTTGGTTGTGATGATCCGTTCCTTCATATCAGAAATGGCTGGACGAATGGTGGGAACGATATGGCGATGCCTGAGTTTGCCTTTTTTATGCAAAAAATTTATGAAGACAAAAAACTGGGCATTGACCCTAAAGCAGAGTTTCAAAAACCTGCAGAGCTGAACAACGATCCGATTTATGCTGATCAGAATTTCTCTGCAATTGTTAAAGAGGGAGAAGGAAACGAGTTTACAGAAGATCAGGGAAATGGTGATGCAGGCGATTACATCGAACAGAATATCCCGGTGGAATCAGATTTCAGCAAGTCAAAAGAAAACGAGAAGAAAGAAGTTCCTGAAAAAAAGATTATAGGACCCATAAACATAGCAGACCAGTTTCGTAAGCAAGCCCAGGAAAAGCAATCCATCGAAAAAGATGCGTCAAATAAAAATGCCCCGGGCAGGGAACCCAAAGCCGTTATGCAAAAACCAACTGCCAACAAAAGCGCTCCGGGAAGTGGTAAGAAAAATCCGGAAGCCGGCGATTATTAGTTTGAATTTATTCTTGTTGGGGACTTTACCAATTAACCGGCCATCCAAGAATGTAGGGTTCATCGATTTTACAAAATAAGATTCAATTTCTTAAATGCCTTTCCGGATTGGTTTAACATCCTTCCAAATCAGAAAAATTACGGTGGCGTAGTTTTACGTTAAATAAAATTTATTCAATAATCGTATTGTCACAGGCGTTTGCTTTATATAAATGCAACCGATGAAAACGCCTGACGAGAGGAAAATTTACTCAACAATACTATTGAATGAAGAAATTTTACCTTAAGATAATTTTTGCATGCTGCCTGTCTTTTTTTTCTGTGCTTCAATCGGACGCACAGAATTGCGCACAGTTGACCGCTCTCTTCCAAACTTATGAGTCAAGATGCGCTTCCACAGGAGCAATAAAAGTGAAGGCATCGGGAGGCTCCGGATCTTATAAATACAAAACTGTAGGTCCCGTCAATTCAAATTTCACGACTTCCGATTCAATCACTGGTCTAGCTGCCGGCATTTATACAGTTATCATAAACGATATTGTTACAAATTGCACGCTTTCAAAAAGTAATATTGTGGTTGCGGGAACTTACGAGGACCCTAGATTTACATT
>JBBSPT010000141.1:0-7085 GCA_038258515.1 Chitinophagales bacterium
CGGGACAAGAAGATCCGAGAAGCGACTATGGACATGTAATCGCGCTGAACATCGATTCACTCGTGAGAGATACTGCATTGTATAATTATTATGATCTGATTTTTAGCAAGGTTCACCGCAAGCCGGAAGCTCTTGTAGGATTTGCGCATTTTGGATATGGGGGCGAGGGGGTCAAAGAGGGACTTGCACTAACTGCTCCTTCCGGCATGGTAAACTTTGTGGAACTGCTGCAGAATACCAAAATAAATACGAGCGATTATTATGATTATTTAAATCTTGGATTTAAAATATCGGCTGCAGCAGGAAGTGATTTTCCCTGGGGCTCAACCATCGGCGATTGCCGCACCTATGTGTACACTGGCAATCCATTTTCTGCAGATAAATGGTTTGCAGGACTGAAGACAGGAAATACTTTTGTGTCAAACGGACCTGCTTTATTTCTTACTGCTAATGGAAATATCCCAGGTTCAGAATTGCAGGTTGCGAAGAAAACAAACGTGACAGTAAAGATCAACGCCATCTCTAATTCTTCTATTGGAACCATTGACAGAATTGAGTTACATGGTAATGACGGCCTGGTTTATAAAGTTTCTAACCCAAAACATCTTGACTCAATTAAAATTAAATTGCCTCTCGATATCAAAAAAAGTCAGTGGCTTACTGCTGCTGTTTATTGCACCAACGGTGCGGTTGCTCATACTTCTCCCATTTATTTTATTGTTGATGGTAAACCTTTTTACAATAAAGAGAAAGGCCCGGGCATCATAGAAAAGTTAGAGGCAATTTTAGAAAATGCAAAAGAGGTATTGCGTAAAAAACCGGTTGTAGACAAAGGAATGGTTGAAAGGATCGAAGCGGCCCTTTATTATTATAAAACGTTGGGAGAAAAGATGCGTACACGTTGAAAAAGCAGGGTAAATCTGTTATAAAAATTGCTAATTCAAATACATTTTAGGCTTAGTATTGTAAATACTTTTAAGCAAGATGAAGTCCGTCGTTTTATTTTTTTTTATATCCGCCATAATAGCTCTTTCCATTTCTTCAGGTTGTAATAGCTCGTCTGATAAAAAGGTGGAAACTTCCGTAGATACAACTGATAAGTTTGCAGACAATATTCGCAAGACTCCATTTCTTCCACCAGAAGAAGAACGCAAGGCGCTTAAGTTACCTGAAGGATTTGAGATTACATTATTTGCATCAGAGCCTGATATCAGCAAGCCGATAAATATGGAGTTTGATGCCAGGGGTCGCCTGTGGGTAACGAATACTGTTGAATACCCAATGCCGGCAAGAGGCAGGCCCGGCCGCGATCGTATCACAATATTAGAAGACACCAACGGCGATGGAAAGGCGGATAAGTTCACCAACTTTGTTGACACGCTTAACATTCCAATTGGAATTGCATTAGTCAAAGGCGGCGCTATCGCGTACAGCAGTCCCAACGTTTATAAATTCATCGACCACGATGGAGACGACAAAGCCGATGAAGCAATCAAAATGCTCGGCCCTTTCGGCTACGAAGACACGCATGGAATGGTGAATAACCTCATTAGAGGCTTTGATGGTTGGATCTATGCATGCCATGGTTATGCAAATAACTCCACCGTTGCCGGTTCAGATGGTGATTCTATTCACATGAACTCAGGGAACACATTTCGCTTTCGGGAAGACGGAAGTCATGTAGAACACGCAACTTTCGGAAGGGTAAATCCTTTCGGCTTCTCTTATGATGATTGGGGCTATCTCTATTCGCTCGATTGTCATACAAAACCGATCTACCAATTAATTCCGCATGCTCAAGATCCTGCCCAAGGTGTAGATGAGCCATCCATAGGTTGGGCGCCGGCTATGATGAGTTATGAATTTGGCTCTACCGCAAATTCAGGGATGGTTTATTATATCGGCACGCAATTTCCCGAAGAGTTTCAACACAATTTTTATTCGGGTAATGTGGTTACCAGCCGTATCAACCGCAATACGATGACGCTTCACGGCTCCTCTCCGGAAAGCAAACGCGAGGAAGATTTTTTGGTAAGTGAGGACCCATGGTTCCGCCCGGTGGATATTAAATTAGGTCCGGATGGATCAATGTATGTTGCCGATTTCTATAACAGGATCATTGGTCATTATGAAGTTCCCAAAGAACATCCTGGCCGCGATCACACGAGTGGCCGCATCTGGAAAATTACTTATACCGGAAATAAAAAGCACGAAAGCAACATAGTCAAAGACTGGTCAAAACAATCGCTCGCTGAATTGATAAAAGCCTTAAACCATCCGCAGTTAAATATACGGATGATGATTGCCAATCTCATCGTGGACAACTATGCCGCAAAAGCTGTGGAGCCCATTCAGGCTATGATGAATGACATCAGTTCTGACAGCAAGTCCTTCATCCAGGGGCTATGGATATTATTCAGATTAAATGCACTACCACAGGAACTTCTGAAGAAAGCCCTTGAGAACAAGGATCCGATGATACAGGTACATGCCCTTCGCCTCCTGAGCCAGATGAAAAAAATTTCGGAAGAACAACGTCAGATTTCGATGGAAGCCTTGCACAGCAACAATCCGCAGGTGCAGCGGATAGCGCTGGAAGTGTTGGAGAATTTTCCGAAGCAAGGATATGTTTCTTCTTTGATGACACTTTACAAAGATGCAAATGAAAAAGACACACACCTGAAATACACCGCGATACTTAGTATTCGTGCACAACTGAGAAACGAAAGTATTTTAAACAAAGTGATTAGTGAAAAGTGGGAAGATGAATCTTTGGCGCTATTAGAAAAAATCATGCCTGAACTGCATTCTAAAACGGCTGCATTATTTTCATTAAATTACCTAAGAACTCATGAGCTAAAAGACAAAGCTCTGGAAAAACAGCTTGGGTTTATAAGCCGCTACGCCAACAATAATGAGCTCAACGAATTGGTTGATCTTACACAAAAAAAGTTTTCTGCCGACACGGCCACTGAATACAAACTTTATAAAGCGGTAAGCCTTGGCGTTGCACAAAGAGGCGCTGCAGAAACAGGCAATTTAAAAAAGTGGGGAGAGCGCATGGAAAAACTTGGGCTCGCACCTTCAAAAACGGCTATGGCTCCTGCAGGGAAAGAACTTGGTTTAGAAGAACGAAAAAAGATTATCGAAGATCGCATCGCTTCTTACGATCCGGCATCGGTGACTATTGAAGAAGGAAAAAATGTTTTTAAACAAAATTGTACAGCCTGCCATCACATTGGTAATGAAGTGGGAGGTTCTATCGGCCCGCAATTGAGTGGCATTGGCACGTGGGGAATGCGGGCAATAACGGAAAAAGTATTGAACCCCAATGGCAGCATCTCAACCGCTTATCGCACTTACAACATCACTTTAAAAGATGGTACAAAACTATCGGGCTTGTATAGGAGAGAAGAGGGAGCAGTGCTTGTATTTGCAAACTATGGCGGACAGGAGTTCATTGTGCCTAAAGCGCAGATTGAAAAGAAAGAAGAATCGAAGGTTACATTGATGCCTGACCAATTTCCCAACACGATTTCCAAGCACGATTTTGATGCACTTTTAAAATACCTGCTAAGTGTGAGAGAAAAAAAATGATGTTTAAACAGGAAGCAGAATTTTGATAAATTTTTTTCGAATAAACTAAAATAATCATGACGGGTTCTTTTTTGAAGAAAATAAATTTTATTTCCGCGCTTGCGCTTATCTGCCTGCTCGCAATGTCCTGCAACAATTCTTCAACTGAAGATGGAACCAAACCTCAGGAAAGCAATGAAGGATCAGGCAAACTTAAGCTGCCAAGCGGCTTTACAGCAGAGCATTTATACAGCCCTTCTGAAGACAGTACCGGTTCCTGGGTGGCAATGGTATTCGATGACAAAGGCCGCATGATTGCATCCGACCAGTATGGTGCGCTTTACAGGCTGGAGATTCCACCCATCGGATTTGATTCCAATACTTCAAAGGTGAAAGTTGAAAAATTGCCATTTGATATTAGCAAGGCAATCGGAAGAGATACTGTTCATAAAATGCAAATGGGATATGCGCAGGGACTTGTGTGGGCCTTCAATAGTTTGTTTGTAGTGGTGAATCACTTTAGCGATTCTAATTTTGAAAAAACCAGTGGATTGTACAGGGTACAGGACACTGATGGGGATGATAAATTTGATAAGATCACTTTATTGAAAGCATTGGTGGGCGAAGAAGAACATGGGCCGCATAGTATCAAGCTTTCGCCGGATGGAAAGTCTCTGTATTTAACCGCGGGAAATCATACAAAATTACCGGAAGGCATCAGTAACTACAGGCTCCCTCCGGTGTGGCAACGCGATAATATTCTTCCCGATAATTTCGATCTTGATCCAAGAACAGTTCCGTCAGCAGGCTGGATTGCAAAGGTGGATTCGTCAGGAAATAATTGGGAGGTAGTCTGTGCTGGTCTCCGCAACACCTTTGATTTCGCATTCAATGAAACGGGTGATCTTTTCACCTACGATTCTGATATGGAATGGGACATCGGAATGCCCTGGTACAGGCCCACACGCATTTGCCATGTTACTAGTGGAGGTGAGTTTGGATGGCGTGATGCAAATGGAAAATGGTCGCCTGACTACCTTGATAATCTCCCACCATTATTAAATATCGGGCAAGGCTCTCCTACAAATGTAGTATCGGCAATGAACGCACGTTTTCCAAAAGAATATAGCAACACCCTGCTGGCTTTTGACTGGAGCTTCGGTATTATCTACGCAATTCATCTGCAACCTGACGGTTCTTCTTACAAAGTGAAGGGAGAAGAATTTGTCTCGGGAGCGCCCTTGCCGCTTACTGACGGAGTCATTGGGCCTGATGGTGCTTTATATTTTTTAACCGGCGGACGTCGCATCGAATCACATCTTTACAGGATTTATTATGGAGATGGAAAGAGTGAGGTTCTTTCAAACGTTGAGTCCGTTTCTCATGTAACTGAAGAAAATAAATTAAGGAGACAATTAGAAAGTTTCCATGGAAAACCGAATGCCGAAGCGATCAAAGTTGCATACCCACAACTAAATAATCCGGACAGGTTTATCCGGTATGCAGCCCGTATTGCGATAGAGCATCAACCGGTAAGTCAATGGCAGGAGATGGTACTGAATGAAAAGGAACCAATCGCGCTGATCAATGGAATGGTAGCTCTTGCACGACATGGCAATAAGAATTTGAAAAACAAAATGTTCAGTTTGTTACTGCAGTTAGATTATGATAAACTAACCCAGCCGCAACAAATTGATTTGCTTCGTGTGATCGAACTCGTTCTGGCACGAATGGGAAAGCCAGATGCTGCACAAGCGAAAGCTTTGATTGCTTATCTCGGTCCCCGTTACCCCGCTGCAACTAACAATCTCAATAGAGGGTTGAGTAAGATCCTTGCGTTCCTTGACGATCCTTCTGTTGTTGAAAAAACATTGTCTCTGCTCGATGAAGCTAAAGATGATAGTACTGACCAGCCTACTTTTTCAAGGGCCTCAGATCTCATTATGCGCAACCCGCAATACGGAATGGACCTGGCCGGAGTTCTTGCCGCAACTCCTCCTGCTCAGCAAATCTATTATGCCATTGTGTTGAGCGATATAAAAGTTGGATGGACTCCTGCGTTTCGTGAAAAATATTTTAAATGGTTTCATCATTCCTACGATTTTAAAGGCGGCAGGCTGTATGTAAATTATATCGACAAAGCCCGAGAGGCAGCATTAGCCGCAGTTCCAAAGATTGAATATAAGTTGTACGATACAATGTCCACCAACACGCCATCGGTTACCGAAGTCATAGACTGGGTAAGGATTATGAGCGATGGCGGCCCCGGCCGGAGATGGAAAGTAGAAGACGCTTTGGATACCGTGGAGAATCTTTCTAACCGTGATTTCAAACAGGGGAAACTAATGTTCACTGTCGCAGCTTGCGTAAATTGTCACGCAGTGCAGGGGCAAGGTGGTTCAATAGGTCCTGACCTGACGCAGTTAGGCACCCGCTTTTCAAAGAAAGATATTTTGGAGTCGATCATTGATCCTAACAAAACAATTTCGGATCAATATGCCTCAACCGATTTTACGATGAAAGATGGGAAAAGTGTCATCGGTAAATTGGTGAAAGAAGACGATGGAAAATATTACATTTCTCAAAACCCTTTTGCACCGAACGAATTGAGAGAGTTGAATAAGAAAGATGTTACGGGGAGAAAGTATGCTAATATTTCTCCGATGCCACCATTATTAATAAACCAGTTAAATCCTGAAAGATTGCGGGACCTGATCGCTTATCTTGTATCCGGTGGAGACGAAAATAATCCCGTGTTCAGTAACGAAAATAAAGATGTAAAAAAATAATCTCAAATGAAAATAAGATTTCTAAAAATTTCGGGGCTTGCAATATTGTTCCTCTCAATTGGACAATTTTTATTTGCTCAAAACGATACGATCCGCTTTAAGAAGCACACGCTTTTTTCTGCGTTCGAGGAATACATTTCCGAAGGTGTTGCTGTCGCTGATGTAAATAAAGACGGCAAACCTGATGTACTGGCCGGCACCTTTTGGTTTGAAGCTCCGGATTGGAAGCGTCATGAAATTGATACTCCCGAAATTCATTCTATTGGTGGTTATGGTAATTCATTTCTCAACTACAGCATGGATGTGAATGGAGATGGATGGATGGATTTTATACGAATAGGATTTCCCGGTAATGAAGCCCGTTGGTATGAAAATCCAAAGAACAAACCCGGACATTGGAAAAGTTATCCAGTGTTTCATTCTGTAGGAAATGAATCGCCTTCATTGGTAGATATTGATGGTGATGGAAGGCTCGACCTGCTTTGCAACGATCCAAAAAATAAGAAGGTCGTGTGGATAGGGTCTCCGAAAAAGAAACGAGACACTCGCTGGACGGTGCACACTATCAGTTCTGATTCTGTAATTGGGACTAACGTTTTTACACACGGACTGGGTTACGGCGATGTAAATGGTGATGGCTATAAGGATGTAATTATAAATGCAGGATGGTGGGAGGGAAGTGAAAATCCGGCAAAAGAAAACTGGAAATTTCACCCTGCA
>JBBSPT010000142.1:0-7062 GCA_038258515.1 Chitinophagales bacterium
AGTTTACGGTGACTGGACTACGCAACATATGAACCATTGGAAAAGCCTGCTCAATGAAATGGCTTTTAACCCAATCCAAAAGTTTTCTTACACGACCGGGAAAAATTCTACAGACAGTGCGCTGATAATTGACGCGATGGATATTCTGCATGCAGGTCTTGTTGACGGCTTCTGCATTGTTTCAAGTGATAGTGATTATACCGGGCTTGCCAAGCGCATAAGAGAAGCGGGTATTTTTGTAATGGGAATTGGTGAAGAAAAAACGCCCAACGCCTTTGTGAAATCATGTGAAATCTTTACCCACGTTGAAAATCTTGAGCCCAAAGCCGAAAGGCCGGAAAAAAAGGAAGCCGTAAAGAAACAGCAAACCAAGGAACACGTAAACAGCAGACTGATTAACAAGGCCTATGATATGAGCATCAATGAAAGCAATGAAGCTTATATATCAACGCTTGGCATCAACCTCCGGAAGCTGGACCCAAGCTTTGACGTTAGGACTTATGGCTGCAAAACACTGACACAATTTTTTGCAAAGTTGAAGGATTTTGTGGTCGTAGACAATGTGGTCAACGGCTTGAACAACCCGCTTGTAAAAAAAAAATGAGATCAGCGGGAGTCCTTCCAGCCCCATAGATATTTAGATGCATAGGTCCGGTAGGGAGACCACTTCAGTGATATTTTTTCAATTTTTTTCCGCACTAATTTGTTATCAGTCTCCTTGATATTATAAAGTTTGATGACACTCTGTTTTAACCCGAGATCATCCATCGCAAAAATATCTTCTCTCCCCAGCGTAAACATCAGGATCATTTCTACCGTCCATCTGCCAACTCCTTTTATCTGTGTGAGCAACTCAAGGATATCGTCGTCGTTCATTTTGTAAAGCGAAGCGTCGGTTATTTTATTTTCTATAAAGAAACGGGCAACATTGTGAACGTAGGAGGCTTTCGCATTGGAGAATCCTATGGCACGGAAGGAACTTACCGGCGTTGAAAGAATTTGCTGAAGCGGCGGTTCCTTTCCACCGAAAAGATCAAGAAATCTTTGATATAAAATAGAGGCTACCCTGGTACTTAGTTGCTGACTTAAAATGGATGAGCAAAGTCTGAGATAAACTTTCTTTCTTACCTGCAATACATGCGGCTCCTGCATTTCAATAATTTGCAGAAGCCTCTTATCCTTTTGTAAATGAGAAATATGCCCGCTCAAAAAAATAAAATTTATTTAAAAAAATTGCAGCTATTTATTTGTCCAGCGTATCGATCCGTCTTTTTCGTCTTTCATGAGAATACCCAGCTCTGAAAGTTGGTTTCTTATTTTATCCGAAGTAGCGAAATCTTTTTTTGACCTTGCCTCTTTTCTTATATCTGCCAACAAATCCATGACACCATTGAGCAATTCACTTTGACCGGAATAATTCTTCAAGCCAAAGACATCTTCAATATATTCTTTGAAAGAAAACTTCAGCCGCCGGAACGTTTTTGAAGACAGTGAATTTATCTCAACCAAACCATCCCGGATAGAATTAATCACTGGAACTATTTCAAACATATTCGCAAGCACTTTGGCGGTATTAAAATCATCATTCATGAATTCGGCGAAGCCGTCCATCAAAACATTAATCCGCAGATCTTCTGCCTGGTCATTCGCATCCCAATCGCCTTCAATCCTGAATTCATTTAGGTTTTGATAAGCTTCCCATAATCTTTTCAAACCCTTTTCTGACGCTGCCAAAGCTTCACTGCTGAAATCGAGTGTGCTCCTGTAATGTGTTTGAAGAATAAAAAACCGGATAGCGATCGGATGAAAAGCCTGTGTAAGCAAGGGATGATCGCCGGAGAACATTTGAGAAAGACTGATTTGATTGTTATAGCTCTTGCCCATCTTTTTGCCATTCACCGTGATCATGTTGTTGTGCATCCAATATTTTGCAGGGGCCACATCATTGCAAATTGTGCTTTGTGCTATTTCACTTTCATGATGCGGAAACAGCAAGTCCATTCCACCACCGTGAATGTCGAATCTTGCACCGAGATATTTCGTTGCCATTGCTGAACATTCAATGTGCCATCCCGGGAAGCCTTCACCCCATGGGCTTTCCCATCGCATCAAGTGCTCAGGAGGTGCCGATTTCCAAAGAGCAAAATCTGCTTTATTTCTTTTTTCCTGCTGGCCTTCAAGTGTTCTTGTTGTTTCCAGCAAATCTTCTATAATCCGTCCGCTGAGCTTTCCGTAATCATGCGACTCAGCATATTTTTTTACATCAAAATAAACTGACCCATTTACTTCATATGCATAGCCCTCCGAAATCAATTGTTTAATCATGCTGATCTGTTCCACAATGTGCCCGGTTGCTGTTGGTTCAATATTTGGTTCCAAATTGTTCAACTGCTTCATAGCCCAGTGAAAGAGATTTGTATATTTCTGCACGAGTTCCATCGGTTCTACTTTTTCCAATGTCGCTTTTTTAGAAATTTTATCTTCTGCCTCGCGGCCTTCCTCTTCAAAATGACCTGCATCTGTAATGTTCCTGACGTAACGAACCTTGTAACTCAAATGAAGAAGATATCTGTAAACAATGTCGAATGTGGTGAAGCCTCTTGCATGGCCGAGGTGGCTCTCACCGCTCACGGTAGGACCGCAAACATACATTCCAACGTAAGGAGGAGTGATGGGAATAAATTCTTCCTTTTGTCTTGTAAGAGAGTTATATAATTTGAGCGCCATAAACCTTATGAATAATGTAAAGTGTTGAAAAATAAAAAAATGGTGTGTGCAAATGTATTACTGTATGCCGGGAAGGCAACATGCAGAGAAGGAAAAAGGAACCAAATTTTTCAATGTCATTTGCCAAAGATAAAAAACTATTTAATATTTTTTCCCGGAGCCAGGTCTGCAATAATTGGAAAGTGATCGCTTAGAGATTTTTTGATACGGGTAAATTGAGTAACCCCGAAGCTTCGTTCCGCAAAAATGTTATCAATACGAAGCGTGGGAGACAAAGAGCTAAACGTCCGGGAGATTCCAAACCCTTTTTGAACATAGGTATCCTGCAGCCCTTGCACGAGTGTTTCATAAGCGTAGGAATCCGGAACATCATTGAAGTCGCCGCAAACAACTACCGGAAACGGGCTCTGATTAATTTCGCCTTTGATGAAATCGGCCTGGATTGCCCTTTTTATAAATGCTGTTTTTATTTTGGAGATAATACTTCTTGACTCCGTAATTGTAGTGTCGGTTTTAAAATTCCCCTTTTCGAGATAATTCAGGTTCGATTTCGAAAACTTCAGCGACTGCAGGTGAATATTAAATATTCTTATCGTGTCTTGTCCCTTAAGAACATCTATATATTGAAAAGTGGAATTGTAATCGTTCGGATAGTTTATAAAAGTTTGTTTCGCGACCACAGGTAATTTTGAAAAGATAAGAATGCCGAAGTGATGATCCTTATCAAAATCATTTCTAATATCATAAGAATAAAAGTAGTCGGTGAAATTTAGCTGCCCATAGATATCCGAAAAGTAATTCAGGCTGTTCTTTTTTTCACCTGCCACCACTTCCTGGAAGCAGGCAATATCCGGATCATAGTGATTGATGAGGTCAAGCATTTGCTGCTTCAGCCACGGCTCATCCTTGTGGTGCTGTACATTAAATTGTTCTACATTCCAGCTCATCACCCGCAATGATGCAGGATCCTTTTCGATATGAAAAGTTGCCGAGAAGTTAACGGTGAAGACGTTCCGGATAGCGGGCCAACCGGCGATAATTGTGAGGATTGAGATGCTTGTCAGAATCGGTTTTGTATATAGCCAGAATATGATGAAAAAGAAAAGAAGGACAAGTAAATAGGGAAGAATGAAAGTAAACAAACCGAGAAACCACCAATGCCGCTGGTCAAAAAAACCAACACTTGCTCCCGCAATGAACAGCAATGCGATAAGCACATTCACGCCAATCAATATTTTCTTAGTAAATGTGCGGAGCCGCCTCGCCATTAATCACAAGCGTTTAAGGGATAATTGATTAAATTAAAAAAAATCAGAACTCAGTTTCGCTGGCTCTTTTGAGAATATTTTTTTCTTCTTCAGAAAGGAGATGATAACCCTTTTGATTTATCTTATCGAGAATCTCATCAATGCGTTGTTGAGTGATGATCGAGCGTTTTACAAAGGGCTTTTGATTGCCGGTTTTGTAAAACATTTTCTCTTTAGTGGTCGTGGTCCGGATCGTTCTTTTATCTGGATTAAATAAATTCATAAACCACGTATAAAAATTATTCATCCAGTCAGAAAGATCATGCTCTCTCCTGAGAAGCATTACGAAAAGAAAACCTGCAACTCCTCCACCAAGATGTGCAAGATAATATGACGGACCTCCGCGACCCACACTGGCGTAATCAATAATAACATAAAGAACAGTCAGTATCCAGATAGGAATACCACCATTCAACATTCTGAACAAACGGTAATCAGGAGCAAGGGTAGTGCAGGCCACCGCGATGGCCATTATTGATGCATTGGCGCCCACGAGCCACGAATGATTGACATCTCCTCTCAATGAAGGTATTGCATAGCCTGCAGCGATAAATACGATCGCACCTGCAAGTCCTCCATATATATAAACCGGGATTACTCTTTTGTTGCCGGCCACCTGTTGAAAGATAGAGCCAAAGCCCCAAAGCCAAAGCATATTTGTAAATGCGGCAATGATAGATGTATGGAAAAACATACTCGTCAGCAAGGTCCATGGCTGCCTGGCGAGAACCGACAGTTTTGCCGGGAAAACAAACCACGGAAGCGCTTCGCTCGTGAAGTCGTTTCCGCCAGGCTGAAGCATATAATAAATCACCTGGATAAGGCCGAGCATTACAAATCCGATCGCATTAATCGCGATCAACGTTACAAGGGCATTGTTGTCTTCACCCAGTTTAATCCTCTTGAAGCGCCTGTCAATATATCTTTCTGATTCGCCCATTATCCTGCTGAAATTTTGCAAAAGAAACAGTAATTAAAATTACCAAATTTCACGCAGGAATTTTGAATCAAATTCAAATTAGTAAAAGGTTTTTTTATCGGTTTTGTTCCAGATGATGACAAGAATGAAGCCCATTAACAAACCGCCGAGATGTGCGAAATGCGCTACGTTATCTCCGCTTCCAGGCTGAAATCCGCCGAACAGATCGATGGCTGCATAAATCGCTGCCAGGTATTTGGCTTTGATTGGAAAAGGGATTGGCAAAATGTAGAATTCAGTATTTGGAAATGTATAAGCAAATGCCGCAAGCAGCCCCATAATGGCGCCTGATGCCCCGATGGCCGCGCCACCGCTGACGAGAAACATCTGTGCAATGCCGGCTGCAAGACCACAAACCAGGTAGAAGATCAGGAATCTTTTTCCTCCCCAAACTTTTTCGAGCACGCTGCCAAACATCCAGAGTGCATACATGTTAAATATGATGTGAAAATAATTTTGAGGCGAATGGGCAAACATGTGAGTCACAAGTTGGTAGGGTTCAAAAAGCCCGCTGTCATAGGAGTAGAGCGCCAGTATATTTGTTAGGTGCAGACTGCTATCGAGGACCAGTTGTCCAACAAAAACAATCGCGTTTATGATTAAAAGATTAAATACTACCGGTGTTGTTCTTTGAGAGGGTCTGTAACTATTGTATGCCATCTATCATTTTATTTGGCGCAAATTTCGGAAATACTTGGCTATATGTCGAATATATAGCTCAGGCTTAACAGTTTTAAGATTTGAAAAAAGGTGGGCAGCAGGAGTATTTTTACAAGTTTGCCATTATAAACGGGTTCAAGCTGTCATTCAGCGAATGATTAAAGCAGGTTGTAATTCGTCCATGCGATGCGCAAATCCATGAGACTTCGGTATTCTTTGGCATAGGTAAAATCAGCATCCGTAAGATTTTTTTCGGGTAATGTATTTAGTGCATTTGGCAGACCGGTGTTCGTTAATATACCAATTTTTAATGCCGGTAGCAGAGGTTCATCCAGGCAATATCCAATCCATGTGTAATTTCCTTCGAGCACGGCAAATATTTTCCAAAAGAATCGGGAAGGATTTTTTTTTGTGAAAAAATGAACAGGAAAAATTAAAAGAAAAAAAAGAGCGAGTGAAATATCTACCAGCCTCTTGTTACGACGATGTACCGGCATTTCAATATTGAACATTTCGTTTCCGGCAAGACAGTTGCCGCTCACATTTCTGCCCTCACTCCCGATCAGCGTTTGAGCGCAAGGGCTGTAAATCATAAAACGCGCCTTACCTGGAATTTTTGAAATCGACTCTATAATTTTTTTATAAGAAAGAATCCCTTCGCAAAAAATTATTTCCTCAATAGGAAAGTGCGACAACATCGAATTGAGTTCGCTCATATTGCCCATTGTTGTTTCCAGTTTATTTTGTGTCAACCCGATTCGTCCGATCATCCGTTCTCTCATTCCGGCATTCGACAGCAACGCTTGAACTTCATCAAACTGAGCCTCCGTACCGGCGATCACTGTTTCCTTCATTCCATTTTTATTCTGAGTTGATTCAATCATTTGCCAACGAACAAAAAGTGCCCGGGTGAAACTCATCAATATGAAGGCCAGCAATGATCCAAACAAAAGAATTCCTCTTGAAAAACGTAAGTCTTCCGGAAGAAATGAATAAACGGCCAGGAGGACGACGATGGCAATGACCGTGGAGTTTGTTAATCTTGATTGTTTGAATCCATTAACATAGAGCCCCGCAAAATAGGACGCAATCAGGAAGACACCGGTGAATGTGGGGAACGCTATCACATGCAAGTTCGATGAATAAATAACTTCACTTTTTATAAAGTTGTTCCAAAAAAGTTTTACCAGCCAAAAACTCATTAAAATGATGATTGCATCAATTGCTGCGAGTCCAATCCACTTTGTAAAGCGGGAGAATGCAGAAAGTGCTGCCCTGAGAAAAATAGCGACCTGAATCAAACTATTGTAAAAACCAGCCCTGGAACTCCCATAGTGCTTTTTGGCAAAGACACTCATTGCTGAGTAAAACATTTTTACATAGTTGAGG
>JBBSPT010000143.1:0-7001 GCA_038258515.1 Chitinophagales bacterium
CGGCTGTAGAAGATGTTTATCAATATAGAAAGTATGTGGACAATGCTATGAAAGATTTTTTGAAGATGGAGGATTCAAAAGACGTTGCAGAATTAGTTGAGCTCGGTCTGAATCATGAGCAGCAACACCAAGAGCTTCTGTGGACTGACATCAAATTTATTTTGGGTAACAATCCTTTGTTCCCTGCCTACGGCAAAATGAAAAACGGATTGGAAAAAAATATCCCGGAAAATGATTTTGTGAATATCAGTAAAGGGATTTATCACATTGGTTTTGCAGGCGATGATTTCTGTTTTGATAATGAATTAGGGCGACATGAAGTCTTACTCAATGAGTACAGCATTTCAAAAAAATTAGTGAGCAATGGAGAATTCTTTGAGTTCATGAATGCAGGCGGTTACAAAGATTTCAATTACTGGCATGCCGAGGGATGGGACTGGGTAAAAACAAATCAAATCGAATCGCCCATGTATTGGCATTTGATCGATGGCGCCTGGCATCAATACACCTATGAAGGATTGAAGGCGTTGGACTTGCAGGAAGATCTTTGCCATATCAGTTTTTATGAAGCATCGGCCTATTCTTCCTGGAAAGGAATGCGCCTTCCCACTGAGTTTGAATGGGAGGTTGCTGCACCGTATTTTGACTGGGGCAGCAGGTGGGAGTGGACCGAGAGTGCTTACCTTCCGTATCCTGGTTTCAAAAAAGCACCCGGCGCCATTGGAGAATACAATGGAAAATTTATGGTGAATCAGAAGGTGCTTCGCGGTGCCTCAGAAGTAACTTCTCCGGGCCATAGCCGCATGACATATCGCAATTTTTTTCATCCGCATTTACGGTGGCAATATACAGGCCTGAGATTGGCCAAATAACCGTGACAGAAATACTATCCGATGACACAATTTCTTGAAGACGTGAAGAGGGGATTGAGTGCTTCTCCTAAATACCTGCAATCAAAATATTTTTATGATAAAAGAGGCGATGAGCTTTTTCAAAAAATTATGCAATGCGGGGAATATTATCTCACCGATTGCGAGCTTGAGATTTTTTCTGAACAGACATCCAGCCTCGCAGAAATTATCATTGGGCAACACGGGGATTTTGATGTTGTGGAATTGGGTGCAGGCGATGCAATGAAATCAATTTACCTGTTGAAAGAGTTGGTCAGCCAAAAAGCAATCGGGACTTATTTCCCGGTCGACATTTCCAATAACATCATTGATCTTCTGCAAAAAAAACTTCCCGGCCAACTTCCGGAGCTCAACATCCACGGGCTCAATGGAGAATACCTGGAGATGCTAAGCTCTGCAAAACAGATTTCCAGTAAGATCAAGCTAGTGCTGTTTCTTGGCTCCAATATTGGAAACTTCAGCATTCAAGATGCACCTCGATTTTGCAGAGAGTTGCGCCAGCATCTTTCCCCGGGAGACCTGGTATTGATCGGAGTTGACCTTAAGAAAAATCCCAAACAAATCCTTGCGGCTTATAACGACAGCCTGGGCATTACCCGCGAATTTAATCTTAACCTGCTCCAAAGAATCAACAGGGAACTTGGGGGCAATTTTGAGATTGATGCCTTCGATCACTATGTCACTTACGACCCTCAAAGTGGAGCCTGTAAGAGCTTCCTCGTATCAATGAAAGACCAGGAAGTGACGCTGGGAAATAATGAAAACTTTTCTTTTAAAAAAGACGAAACGGTCTTCATGGAGATTTCTCAGAAATATACCGTTGAGCAAACCGATGAACTGGCGGTTCATTCAGGCTTCATTCCCGTGGGACATTTCTATGATAAGAACAAATGGTTTGCCGATGTGATCTGGAGATGCGTGTAACTTTTATTGTTGCTTTTATTAAAAATCCGGTAACAAGAGGTTTAATGCGGATGCACGTATTTCTGCCTTTACATGTTTTACTTTTCCCTTAAACTCACCATCCACCTGGAAGTGAATGTTTTTAGTTGTTTCAATCCTGGCTTTTTTTGTCTTCAGAATTTCTACATGTTTTGGATTAAAATTTTTATAACTCAAAAACATTTTAAAGAGTTGCACGAGAGTAAACTCTCTCATGATCACCACTTCAAAAATTCCGTCATCCACTGTTCCATCGGGATTTATCACGGCGCCTGTGCCGTACTTACTGGCATTGGCAATCACTATCATGTAGGCCTTGCAATGTAAGTCGGCACCATCGGTTATAACATGCGCATGCATCAACTTTTTGCGCCACATTACTTTCAGCGCTAACCGGATGTAAGAACCCATTCCGCGCCACCGGCTTGAGTCAAAGTATTTGATAAGTCTTGCGTTCAATCCCACATCAGCAAGATGAAGACAGATATCCTCGTCATCGATCATGATGACATCACAGCACCGGATGTGTCCTTTTACGATGAGCTCAATGGCTTTGTCAGGATCGTCTGGAATTCGAAGTTCTTTGGCCATGCCGTTTGCAGAGCCTGCCGGCAGGATGCTTAACGGTAACTCAGATCCCAGCATTTCTTTTGCGACCATGGAAACGGTTCCATCTCCACCAACGGCCACCACGCGGTCAGGCTTAAATTTTTGGAACCAATATTGGATTGAAGAATTATCGTCCCGGCCTGTCAGCATGAAAAATTCCGTGGTATGATTGGTGTTCTTGAAATGCTTGCGAACTTCAGTTTCCCAATCAATTTTTTTCTTTCCACCGGAAATTGGGTTGATGATAAACAGGATCTTTAATCCCTGATTGTTTTCCATGGGTCAATAAATATTTTGATTTGTTTTGAAACAAAATTTGTTTAGCTCTTGAGTGAATAGAATTTGAAATTATTTTGGACTGGCTAAAAATACGGTTATTTGAGAATTAATAAATTTGGATAGATGGATGTCAACCACGGAGATCAAAAGTCTGAAGAGTTGATTTTATTATAGCGAACAAATTAATTTCGGTAGCTAACCTTATCAAATGAAATAATCATTTTGGAGACCCTTTTATGCTGACCAATAAACGGTTATTCGAGAATTAATAAATTTGATTATCTGGGTGTCAGGAACAGAAAATAAAACCCGAAGGGTTGATATTATTATAGCAAACTTCCTAAGCATCTCAAATATTTGACGATGCCAGATACATTCCAGGTTTTATGCATTATCGTCCCCGAAAAAAATATTATTCCTATTTTTCAATATTTCAAAACATCATTAAGCCACCCATAAATCCCTTTAGAAAACGTGAAGCAACCAAAGCATCTACATAAAGAATCAGAATCTTCTCTTTTCAAACAAATCAGGAGAAAAGTTCGAAGGCTCTTCAGGCTTTATGACCATCCCATGATAAGAGTGTACCATGGATTTGGAAATGATGAAAAAATTATGGTCTTCGGTCATGTGCTGAAGGTGAGCCCAATGCCGAGAAAAACTTATAGGGATAGCTGGATCGTGAATACATTTTCCATGTTAAGACTTTTTATGGTGAAGCCATTTGCCTGCGCCAAAGTTTACATGGAATGGGACGGTTCAAACATGCAGGTCGAAACGGAGGATGACGGTTTTTTTAGATTCGAATGGAATCCACAAGTCCCACCTGTCCCAGGCTGGCATAAGGTTGTGGTTCATCTAAACAAAGACAGCTACAAAGGACATTGTGAACCGGGAAAGGGATCTGTATTAATTCCATATGAATCACAGCACGCATTCATAAGCGATATCGATGATACATTTTTGATTTCGCATTCTTCCAATCTCCGGAAAAGATTGTTTGTTCTTTTTACGAGGAACGCCCGGAGCCGTAAGCCATTTGCAGATGTCGTGAGGCACTACCGGTTATTGGCATCCTCCGGTCAGCGAGCGGATCTTTTTAATCCGTTTTTCTATGTCTCCAGCAGCGAGTGGAATCTATATTTTATGATTACGGAATTTTGCCGGCAGAATCAATTGCCCCCAGGAATTTATATGCTCAACCAGATAAAGCGTATCGGTGAAGTTTTTAAAACGGGTCAAAATAAACATGCAGGAAAATTTACCCGTGTCGTCAGGATCATTGAAACCTATCCGCATCTGAAATTTATCCTGCTTGGTGATGATTCGCAGCAGGACCCCTATATTTATTTGTCTCTTGCCAAACATTTTCCAAAAAATATTTTCGCAGTGTACATCAGGAATATTCAGGCCACCCGTCCCAGTCAGGTGCAGGATGTGATGAATGAAATAGAGGCTTTAGGAATTTATGAATGTTATTTTAGCGACAGTGCTGAGGCCATTCGTCACTCTGAAACTATCGGATTGATCGGGAATTCAGGCGAGGATTCATCACAACAACTATGAGATCATTCACTTTCTTATTACAGGGCAAGGCTGATGCGGAGCTGTATTAATTTGTCTTCTTTTGAAATGCCATAGGTGACGTCAAACATCAGTTTATTAAATGGAGCAACAAGGATGCCTGCTCCATAACCTACATGCCAGGTGTCAGACTTTTCGCCGGGCATCCAAACCCTTCCATCATCAACGAAAACCAGCAAGCCTGCTTTCCCATTCATGAGGTACGTTTTTACATTTGATATAAATCGCAATTCATTGCTGTTGTAAAAAGCTGTTTTACCATAAAATCTTTCCCGCTGAAATCCACGCAAATTATTTCCTCCACCAATAGAAGGGTATTGAAAAAATTCAGGAGTGCCACTAACGGTTGAGGCTCCCGAAGAAATGGCGAGCGAAAATTTAGAGATTAGTGGAAGATATAAGTCTAGCTTTCCTCCGTAAGTAAAGAAAGAGAAATCGCTATGCGAAACATTTTGTGTAAAAGAAGCCAGTGCAGAAGCCGCGATACCACTCGTTGGCACGGCCACATTGTCAAGCGCAGTGAATTTGTATTGGATCAATGCGCCTGCATAATTTTTTGAATTGAAGACATCAGGCATTGAGGGCTCTACTTTTTCATGAGTGTAACGGTCCGGGTCATCTACAATTTTCATAGCCCTGAAAAAAGTATTGAACGCGAAAAAGTTTTTTCCAATTTTCCTGTTGAGTCCGACGCTTGCATTTATCTCCCTGCTCCGCATCCTGTTGTATTTAACGTTCTGTGTTTCCAGGATGGTTTCATTGCCAAGACCGAAAAAATTAGTCCACCTGATGGCGTCGGCGTTTGCAATAATGTCCAGGTTCATTTTGCCAGGGGTGTTTGGGAAAAGCCCACGATAGGTGAGGCTCATCGCATTTTGAGAAAGCGAATAATGCAGGCTTAGGTCCTGTTTAAAAACGTAGGGGATTTTTCTCCAGGCATGGTGCTCCCATCCATATCCGAGGCCAAGGTAGAACCTGTCGGGATCATCATAAAAGAAAGTTGGTTTAATTCCTTTCTTGTCATACACGAAACTTCTATAAACATACGAGTTGATAGTTGTGTCTGTTCCGAGATGCACAACTGTGTTACTGTTAATTTGTAACTCGTTTCCCGGGCTATCATAAACAAATATTTTTTTTCCTCCTGTTGCTTTTACAATGATGGAATCCTTGTCGATGCCGGCGATCAGGCGCACTCTTGTATCATTGTCTGCCTCACCTGTTACGGTGAAAACATCCTCACCCGAAAGCCCAAACAGTCTTATCTCTTTTGTTTCATTGCTCAAAAAAATCCTGGAATAAAATGGGTTTCTTTTTTTGTAGCCGTCTTTTGTTTTATTGAATAACTCAACCTGTGTTTCCCTGTCATTGAGTCGATTCACATCAAAATATTCAGTTCCGGAGGTACCGACTATCTCTACTTCTTTCGCAAGAAAATAATAATATTTTTTTGCATAGGCGGGTATTTGATCACGTCGTCCCTTCAGGATTTTAATTGTCTTTTCGCCGGATATTTTAAAAATTTCAGGAGGTAATTTTGCTACGGCGCTTTCGATCACCTGGTCGGTGAGAGATGCTTTGAGATTTGCAGCGACCGAATCCCAGTCAGCAGCAGTAAGCCTGTTGGTGAACAGCCTGTCGGATCCACGTTCTTCGTAATTTAAAATTTCAACGTTTGCCAGCTTGTCTTTAAAACTTTGAAAATAGCCCATGCCTGATCCTGCGATGGCAAGATTCAGCAACAAGCCATTGTGAGTAAAAAAAGCCTGGTCTCTGTCAACCGGTACAGGAACAAAAATTTTTTGATCTCCATCTTTGATCTCACCCCATGACCATTGGTCTTCATGCCTGTCCCAATCATTGATAAACATGTCAAACAGCCTGTCCTTTAAATAGGCAGCCTGGTCCACACTATATTCTGTTTCACTGAAAAGTTTTTTTATCAATTCCTCTGTGTCAATAAAATCATCAAAATTTCCAAGATTGTCAGCATTCTTCCAATTACCTTTTACCCGTTGTTCAAATAAAAAAACCTGCCCGGCAAACTCGTTGTTGAAGCTATCGAGTGCAGGCTGAGCAGGCAGAAAAACATATTCCGGATTCGTATGAAAAATGCCGGCTGCCTCCGCCATGTAGGGGATAGCTGCCGCAGCATACGGATGAGACATTGATACCTCATCGTTTACGAGATCTTCTATCCACGTTCCAAGAAATTCTTTGGGAAGAACCTTACCCAGCCGCTTATCCACGGAACGCAGGGAATAATTTTTTTTATCGTTGGTTTCCAGGTGAAGAGACGTTGTTTGGTGTCCACCTCCTTTTTTTTGCGGTATCAAACCGCCCATCTCCTTGTTAAGAAAAAAGAGAGGAAGCTTTACTGGCTGAGCCCATTCTCTCCGGTAATTTTTTCCCCAAAGAAAACGGTGCCAGCCGGAACTTTTATATTGAGGGCCGGCACTAACGATCTTGTATCCCGGAATTGAATCTATGGCAAGGTTATCCTGTGCCACCATTTTTTCCGGAGAAAGAAAAAATAGAAGCCAAACAAATATTGCATGGAGCTTTGACAAACTCATTTACTGAATTTAAGATGAAAATGTTATTTAGGTTAAATTTTTGGACATGATTTTTCGTGCCTTTGATTTTTTTTGATTTCCTTCAGAAAAAATCTGATTC
>JBBSPT010000144.1:0-6967 GCA_038258515.1 Chitinophagales bacterium
ATAGTCACTGCTACAAACCTGTAGCAACTGTCTTACTTCCCCGCTGTTGTATTAAAGAATCTCTCACTTTCAATTGACGGAATAGTTGCAATGGCTCCAACGCACCGCCTGCTCTTAGTCTTGCTTCGGCAACGATTGGGCGTACGTCCGTGCGAAAGGTATCCTGCAAAATTTCCTGGCAGGCTGCCACATCATTTCTTTGTTGAGCTTCCACCAGTTTTTTTCTATCTAATAACAAAGCCTGCGCATAAGCAATCATGATTGCCTCTACCGATTGCAACAAATCTTCCAGTGGATCTTTTACGTTGTGGCTTGCATCTATCATCCAGCCAAGGTCGTTTGCATGATCCATACTTCTTGCATCCATTCCTTCCACAAGCTCATTGAAAATTAAGAACAACTGGTAAGGCTTTATGGAGCCAACTGTGAGATCATCGTCGCCATACTTGCTGTCATTAAAATGAAAACCTGCAAGTTTTCCTTCCATCAATAACAGGGAAACAATTTGCTCAATGTTTGCATTCGGCAGGTGATGCCCGAGGTCAACCAATGTGTAAGCCTTTTCTCCAAGTTTATTTGCATACAGCAATGATTGCCCCCAATCAGCAACGGTCGTGGAATAAAAATTTGGCTCGAATGCTTTGTACTCAATAAATATTTTCCAGTCTTCCGGCAAAGCGGAATAAACTTCTTTAAGACTTTCCAACGTATGCTTAAATGCATTTCGAAAATTTAACTGGCCGGGGAAACAACTTCCATCACTTAGCCAAACAGTTAATGCTTTGGAACCAAGCTCAACACCATATTTGATCACTTCAATATTGTGCTCAATTGCCTGCCTGCGAACTTGTTCATCTACATGCTGCAATGAACCAAATTTGTAGCTCATTTCCTGGCCAGGTTGATCCTGGAATGTATTTGAATTCATTGCATCGAAACGCAATCCATGTTGCGCAGCCAGTGCTTTGACATTCTCTGCATTCTTAGGAATATCCCATGGGATGTGTAAAGAAATTGCTCCGCTTGATTTGTTCAACGCATGCAGCAATCCAATGTCTTCAATTTTATCTTCCAGCGTCCGCGGCTCGCCGCCACCACTGAATCTTGCAAAGCGGGTTCCGCCAGTACCCAGCGCCCAGCTTGGAATGGCAACCTGGAAGTCAATCAACTTCTGGAGGACATCTTCTACACCCGGCATATCCGCTGCAACAAAATCAAAATTACGTTGGTGCTTTTTCAGCAGCGCTTGATTGTGATCATCAATTTTATATTTTTCAATTTGCATAAAATAGAGTTTAGTAAACGTTTTCTAAGACAAAAAACCGCCAGGAAATTTATAGCAAGTGTAAAATTTTATCTCTTCGTTATTCCAGGAAAAAAACTTCCTTCAATGGAAAGCTCACCGGCGAATGGTCGGGATTCGTTTCCATAATGTCTTTCATATAATTCCACCACTTCTTCATAATCTCCTGTTGGGGTAAGTTATTCAATTTTGTAACATCATCAATATTGAAATAAGCAAAAAGATCGTTGGTTTCTTCATCTAAAAAAATGGAATAATTCTGAATGCCGGTTTCCTTCAGCAAATCTTTCAGTTGAGTCCAGATCTCATCATGACGCTTTTTGTACTCGGCTTCGAAGCCTTTCAGAAGTTTCATTTTTAATGCTACGCGTTTCATGGAGATGTAGCCAACACAGTCCCGATAAAAGAAAGATGGCTTGAACTTTTAGAATAAAAAAAGTAATTTAAACCGTAAAGGAAAAATAAACAATCAAGTTTTTATCGCACGAATGCCATGGCCACGCCACCATCTACATTCAACACGTTCCCGGTTGATTTATTCAACAAACCACCGACGAACGCAAAACATGCATTGGCAATATCTTCAGGCAAAATAATTTCGTTCAATAATGTGCGATCTGCATAAAAGCGCGGCAGATCCTCCACTTTAATTCCATAGGCCTTTGCCCTGCCTTCGGCCCAGCCCGAACTCCAAATATTGCTCCCGGCAATTACAGCATCAGGATTCACCACATTCACACGAATTTTGTCTTTGCCGAGTTCTGCAGCATTCAACCTGCTAAGGTGCAACTGTGCAGCTTTCGCTGAGCCATAGCCTGCATTATTAGGTCCGCTGACCAATGCGTTTTTACTTACAATATTTATGATGTCTCCACCCCTTCCCTGTTTCTTCATGATGTCAACTCCCTGCTGGGTTATTAAAAATTGTCCCTTCACCAGGACGTCATACAGCAAATCCCAGTCATTTTCGGTGTGCTCTTCAATGGACTTAGAAATAGAAAGTCCCGCGTTGTTGACAACAATATCAACACCACCAAACGCTAATACTCCAGTTGCAAATGCTTTTTTTATTGATTCAGCTTTAGTCACGTCAAGAACGTCTGCGGCGAATGCATCCTCGCCAAATTCTTTCATAAATTCCGCCTTTGCTTCTTCCAACCTTTCTTCATTCATATCATTCAAAATGACACAAGCTCCTTCCTGCACAAATTTTTTGGCAATTGCTTTTCCGATGCCTCCTGCACTGCCCGTTATCAAAGCGATCTTTCCTGTCAAAGCTTTTGGCTTCGGCATGCGCTGGAGTTTCGCCTCTTCCAGCAGCCAGTATTCAATATTAAAAGCTTCCTGGCGCGGCAACGAGGTATATTCGGAAACGGCTTCAGCGCCTTTCATTACATTTATGGCATTAATATAAAACTCCGCAGCAACGCGTGCAGTCTGCTTATCCTTTGAAAAAGTAAACATTCCCACCCCCGGATATAAAATCACCACGGGATTCTGATCACGAATGGCAGGACTGTTTTCATGCTTACACTTTTCATAATACTCACGGTACATCTTTCTATACGCTTCGAATTGCGGCGTCAGCCTTTTAATTATTTCATCTCTTTGCTCCAGATCATCAGTCGGATCCAAATTTAAAATGAGTGGAGAAATCTTTGTTCTCAAAAAATGATCAGGGCAGCTTGTACCCATGGGGCCCAAACGATCAAGCTCCTTCGAATTGATAAACTCCAGCACTCTTTCATCATCAGTAAAGTGGCCGATCATCATTTTTTCCGATGAGCAAAAGCCACGTAAGATGGGTGCAAGAGCCACCGCTTTTTCTTTTCTTTCTACTGGTGGTAAGGATTGTCCTTTCGCTCCGCCAAAAATATTTTCTTGCATCCTGGTTTTTTCTTCAAGATACTCAGCACACTTTTCTATCACTTCCAATGTATTTATATAACTTTCATATGCAGTATCGCCCCAGGTAAATAAACCGTGCGAACCCAACATGATACCGCGGATACCAGGGTTTTCATCAAGACATTTTTTTAATTCCAAACCCAGTTCAAAGCCTGGCCGGCGCCACTCTACCCAACCTATAGAGCCATTGAATAATTCCTGTGTAATTTTCTTACCATCTTTTGCAGCTGCTATTGCGATTGCAGCATCGGGATGAAGGTGATCAATATGTTTGAAAGGAAGAAACGCATGCAGTGGTGTGTCTATTGAAGGCGCTTTCGAATCAAGATCGTAGATGCAATGGTTGAACAACGCTACCATTTCATCCTCGTGCTCAAGACCACGATATATGCCTTTTAAATTTCTAAGCCTGTCAACATACAGGGCTGCAAGGCCGCTTCGCTTCATGGTTCCCAAATCACCACCACTTCCCTTCACCCACATTACTTCCGTTTCATTTCCCGTTAGCGGATCCACCTCCATCACTTTGCAGGAAGTATTTCCTCCACCGTAATTTGTTAACCTCAAATCAGCGCCCAGCAAATTCGAACGGTACACTAACAATCCTACCTCATCGCCCGCGAGTCGCGCCGCTTCAGCATCATCCCACAAGTAACTGACATACTTAAATTCTTTGTTTTCTGACATGTTTTTCTGTTTAAATCTATTTGATGTTTTTTTCGTTTCGCTAAAAGGATTTTGAATTTCCATAACCAACTAATATTACCGAAAGAATGATAATTGTAATCCCCAACAATATCGTCCTTAACGTCTTTTTGCTTACGCCCTTCCATTCATAAAATACAAATCCCCACATGCTGGATGTAAGTATGATGAAGGCCATGTGGAGTATCCAGGAAGATGCACCGTTGCCCAATTTGCTCTCACCCATACCATAGAAAAAGAATTGTAAAAACCAGATTGTTCCGGCTAAGGCGGCAAAAATATAATTTGCCTTTAACGGAGTTTTTTTATTGGTATAATCTCCGAAAGATTTATTCCGTGCATTGAGGATCATACACCAGATTAAATTGGTAGTGAGGCCTCCCCAAAGTATGACGACAAAAATTACATTATTTTGAAACAACGAATTCGCACCGTTTTGAATAGCAACCGCGGCCATTGGTTTTCCTGCTTCGATTCCGAAATTGAAACATGCGCTGAGGATGCCGGAAATGATTGCAACAACCAGTCCTTTGGTCAGGTTAAACTCTTCAATGCTTGCCTTTTTTTGTTCCGTTGAAAGTTCTTTTTCTTTCAGGACGCCAGCCCTTCCGCATACAAAAATTCCGATGAGGCAAACGAATACACCGAGAAGCACCAGCATGCCACCCTCACTATGAAGCATGCCTGAAAAAGTGATTCCACTATTACTATGGACAATATCACGGTAGATTGGCGGCACCAAAGCGCCAAACGCCGATGTAAAACCAAGGACGACTGACATGCCCAGTGATAAACCTAGATATCGCATGGAAAGCCCAAACGTGAGGCCGCCGATTCCCCAAAGAAGTCCCATAAAGTATGTCCAGAAAATAACAGCCGGATCTGTTGTCTGGATGATATTTAAGAAATTGGGAACAGTCAATGCCGCTGCCAGGAATGGCACGAACAACCAGGAAAATAATCCACCGACAATCCAGTAGCTTTCCCAATGCCAACCTTTCACTTTTTTATAAGGGATGTAAAAACTGCCGGAAGCAAAGCCACCGATGAAATGAAAGATGACCCCCAGAATAACCTGCATTCGTATAATTGTTCAGTAAAAAATAAGTCTTAGCAATAAAAATATATCAAACGATTTCCACGGTCATCATGTACTGTCATGTATCGATGTCTTATGAAGAAAATTTTGGCGCTTTTCAATTTCATTACCACAGGAATTCATCACCATTCCATCTGAAAAACTGCAGCGCTCTAAAGGTAATGGAGCAGTGGAATACACCAAAATATTTATGCTCGCAAAAATTCAAAGTGGGGAGAAGAAAGCGTCACAAAGTTTGATTGACTGAAGCACGCAAATACTACAAAATAGGTTACGACGATGTACTTTATTAGAGTATTACATTCTTGTAAAATTTGGTTCCCGTATTTTTGACCATCTCTTTTGCTATGCGGCTGTGTTTGGTATTTTTTTGCTGAACCCAACATTCCAAATTCTCTAAAAATAAATCGATGAGCAGAAATTTTTTTCTTATACAAAAATTAGGTTTTTTAATTCTTGCCGTGGCGATGATGTCTTGCGCCAAAGCCCAGAAGAGTTCAGATTGCGACAGTTTCAGAATTGTGGGATACTATTCTTTGAAGTCTGCCATGGAAGGAAACTTTCAAACAGTTCCTTTTGATAAATTGACGCACATCAATCTTTATTTTTTAAATCCTGATAGTTTAGGAAATTTCAACACAGATCTTTCTGCATTTATTCCATTCGTGAATGAGGCCCATCGCCACAATGTGAAAGTGCTTCCGTCTATTGGAGGTGGAAGTCCCCATCCCTACTATCACAAACTTTTAATGGATGACAACAGAGCGAAGCTGGTGAATGACCTGCTACAAATTGCGCTTAAATATAATTTTGATGGAATAGATGTAGACATTGAAGGGGGTGACATTAGCAATAAGTATGAAGACTTTGTAGTTGACCTGAAAAAAGAACTACTCCAGCATGATAAGTTATTAACTGCTGCTATCGCTGTGTATTCACAAGATTTATTTACGGATAAGGCATTGAGTCAATTTGATTTTGTAAATCTTATGAGTTACGATCATACCGGTCCATGGAGACCAGAGAATCCAGGGCCTCACTCAACTTATGATCAGTCTGTTGAAGACCTGAATTTTTTCGCAATTTCCCGCGGAATTCAAAAAGAAAAGATAACTCTTGGTGTTCCTTTTTATGGATATTCTTTTGGCCCGACTTTACAATCTCCACCCGGCAGCCTGAATTATAGGGATATTGTGAATCTCTTCCCCGGTGCGGAACTGAAAGATTCTTTATTAATGCCGTCGGGGGCAACACTATATTACAACGGAATTCCGACCATTAAAAAGAAAACGTTGTTGGCAAAGGAAAAAGGAATGGGAATAATGATTTGGCAAATCTCAGGTGATGCCATCGCAGACAAATCATTGCTCGATGCAATCTACTATGAAGCTCATGGAAGGTGATCGGTGACAAAGATTTCTAAAAATATCTCTTAATAACCCTGAGTTTATGGGTACGTTGTTTTGTATCTAAATTTAGAATTCCGTTTTTGTCAATTTTATCGATTCGCACTTTTCCTGAAGCGTGAATGATCTCATGTTCATCGAGGATAAGTCCCACATGCGTGATGCGGCCTTCTTCATTATCAAAAAAGGCAAGGTCGCCACAGTGACCCTGTTTCAGATCTTTTATTTCATCTCCCACATTTGCCTGCTGCCATGCATCCCGTGGGAGCTTCCTATTCAAAGACTTGTAAACCATCTGGGTAAACCCGCTGCAGTCAATTCCAAAAACAGATTTACCGCCCCAGAGATAGGATGTGTTCAGATATTTATAGGCAGCTAATTTTATATTTTTCGCATTTATGATCGCCTCGCCGGGGATGCATCGCTCGCCCTTGAAGTGAACAATGTTCTTCCTCCAAAAAGCCTTTCCATTTTCAAAAGCGGAAAGGGAACTTCCCAAAGGAACAAACATCCGGTGTCCATTATAACCTACTTCGTTTACCCATC
>JBBSPT010000145.1:0-6943 GCA_038258515.1 Chitinophagales bacterium
CCTGCAAAGGAATTTTTACAGAATTAGAATAAAAAGCGATCTGCTCAAGTTGCTGTTCAATTTTTTCAATCCAATAGGGATGTGTATGGCCTACGCTTATGACTGCGTGTCCACCATACATGTCAAGATATTTATCTCCCTTATCGCTCCAAACATAGGAGCCCTGGGCTTTCACGATCGTCACATCATTGAGCGGGTAAACATCAAAGAGTTTCATTTAATATCTTTTTAATCTTAGAAATATTCACGCGAGGAAAGATTCAAAACACGGTAACCGCAAGACCGCAGCCCCGGATAGTAACCTTAAAAATAATTGGCCTTCAATTTCAGACCTGCCGTTTCTTCCAATCCAAAAACGATGTTCATATTCTGAACGGCCTGCCCACTGGCGCCCTTCACAAGATTATCAATTATAGAATGTACTACAACGGTATCTTGAACTTTTTCTATGCTGATGAAGCAATTGTTGGTATTCACCACTTGTTTCAAAAATACCGGCTCATCACTGATTTTTACAAAAGGAGCATCTTTATAGAAGTCTTTGAACAACTCCACTGTTTCTTCAAGACTCAAAGAGCATTTGAATTGAGAGGTGATAAAAATACCTCTCGCAAAATCTCCACGCCATGGCACAAAATGAACAGCAGCGGTCTTATCAGACAGCGAAGCAAGCGATTCATTTATTTCATTAATGTGCTGGTGCGTTAAAGTCTTATAAGCCTGAATATTATTTTGCCTCCAGGAAAAATGAGAGGTAGATGAAAGCGACTGACCCGCGCCGGTAGATCCGGTTATTCCGGTAGTGTAAACATCTCCAAGGCGATTTGACTTGGCCAGAGGCAATAAGCCAAGTTCTATTGCAGTGGCAAAGCAGCCGGGGTTTGCAATATTCTTAGCGCTTTTTATTTTGTCTTTCTTCAGCTCGGGCAGGCCATAGACAAACGATCTTCCCTTGAACTCAGTGTTCCGGCTGAGCCTGAAATCCTGGGAAAGATCAATCACCTTTATGTGTTCTGCGATCTCGTTCTTTTCCAAATACTTTTTTGCATCACCATGACCAACACACAGAAAAAGAACATCTATTTCGTCGGTCGTAGTGTCTGAAAATTTTAAATCTGTTCCATAAAGATCCTGGTGAACTGCATGTACATTGTTTCCCGCATTACTCGTACTATGAATGAATATCAGCTCAACTTGCGGGTGATTGGTAAGCAACCTAATCATTTCTCCTCCTGTATATCCTGCGCCTCCAATGATACCAGCCTTGATTTTACTTGTCATCTGCACCATGTTTTACGGCATGATAAATCGCCGTCTGGTTTCCAAATATTTTACTGAAGCCTCTAACATCATCGCCACTCCATCCCGAATTCATTTCGCCATACTTACCAAACTTACTGCTCATAAGATCAAACGGAGATTCAATACCGGTTACCTGGAATTGATATGGTTTCAGGTGAATGAAGACATCACCCGAAACATGTTCCTGCGATGATTCCAGGAAAGATTCTATGTCCCTCATTACCGGATCGAGCACCTGTCCTTCATGCAACCAGTTGCCATAGAAATCAGCGAGCTGGCTTTTTATATTCAATTGCCATTTTGTTAGCACATGTTTCTCCAACGCGTGATGAGCCTTAATAATGATGACAGGCGCTGCCGCTTCAAAACCAACGCGGCCTTTGATACCGATGATCGTATCTCCCACGTGCACATCGCGGCCAATAGCGTAGGGGCCAGCGAGAGATTGCAAATGTTGAATTGCGGCTACAGGGTGGTCGAAAGTTTTTTCATTTATCCCAACAAGATGTCCCTTTTCAAAACTCAATTTTACATCCTGCGGATCTTCATTAGTCATCTGTGTCGGCCATGCATCTTCAGGAATCATTCCCTTTGAAGAAAGGGTTTCTTTGCCACCGATGCTCGTCCCCCACAATCCCTTATTAATAGAGTAAGCAGACTTGTCAAAATTCATTTTCACATCTTTCGACTTCAGGTATTCAACTTCCTGTTCCCTGGAAAGTTTCATGTCCCTGATAGGGGTTATGATTTCAACACCCGGAATCATGATGTGAAAAATCATGTCAAATCTCACCTGGTCGTTTCCAGCTCCGGTGCTTCCATGTGCCACAGCATCAGCGCCCAGTTTTTTTACATGCTCTGCAATATGCAACGCCTGTGATAATCTTTCAGCACTTACGCTCAATGGATAAGTATTGTTTTTTAAAACATTACCATAAATAAGAAACCTGACAATTGAATCGTAGTAACTCTTCACGGCATCTACAGTCGTGTGAGATTTTACCCCCAGTGTCTTTGCATGCTCCTCAATAATCTCCAATTCTTCTTTAGTAAATCCACCAGTGTTCACGATCACACTATGCACTTCATATTTCAATTCATCAGTAAAATATTTTACACAATACGAAGTGTCAAGTCCGCCGCTGAAACCAATAACTACCTTTTTGCCCATAATTCAACCTTTAAAGATTCAGGAAAAAACTCAGGATAGATTTGCTCTTATCTGTTTTTTTCCTCTGTAAGAATTTGATGAGCCTGCTTTGTTTTAAACTCATAAATCGCTCATACATTTTAGAATTTTTTTTGAACTCTGCGGCTGTCTCCTGCGGAGCGGGGTGATCTGCAGGATCGAAAAGCATCGCCGTACACATACAATTCTTTCGTTCTTTACTTACAAGTATGTCATAATTGACACAACTTTTACATCCGGCCCAAAAATTTTCATCATCGGTCAGTTCACTATAAGTTACCGGCTCGTAACCAAGATCACTGTTAATCTTCATAACGGCAAGACCAGTCGTAAGACCAAAGATTTTTGCATTGGGATATCTCTCTCTCGAAAGATTGAAGATCTTTTTTTTGATGCTTTTAGCAATACCTGTTTTTCTGAAAGCAGGCGCCACAATAAGGCCACTATTGGCTACAAAACCTTCCTTGCCCCAGGCTTCAATGTAACAAAAGCCTACCCATTGCTTGTCTTTGGTAACAGCAATGACTGCTTTGCCTTCCTCCATTTTTTGTTGAATATATTCAGTTGAACGTTTTGCAATACCAGTGCCCCTCGCCTGCGCAGAGGCAGCCATCTCATCAGTGATGGTTTGAGCATATTGAAAATCATCCGATGTTGCAACCCGAACAATAATTTGAGATTGTTCCACTTTGCGTGTTATTTAGAAATTAATTATGGGGTGTGAGCGGGGATTTTTTCACTGATAGGGGCAATGAGAACTGCTCGGCCTATCAGTATCCAGGTCGGAAGAAAAAGCGAACAGGTATCCTTGAAGCAGGACTAAAGTTTGCCAATTTGTTTGAAGAGAATGATGAGTTTTGACCTTTCACTTTCAAGACTTTTAATTAATTGATTGCAAATGTAAATGTTTTTCTTCTTTATCGGACAAAACGCTTCTAAGTATTTGTTATTGTTTCCGGTGCATTCATGCTGACCCACTGACCTAGTTTTTCAGCAATTGCCCGGTCGTTGCTCAATCTTGGCACCTTATTCTGCCCGCCTAATTTGCCGATACTCTTCATGTAATTGATAAATCCATTCTTTCTGACAGGCGTTATTCTCAGTCGTTGAAGAATGTGTCCCTTAATAAGATCATCATAATAAATGTTCTTCGCCCTCAGGTTGTCATCAACTTTGCGGGCCAACAGTTGCAGGTTCTGCGGAGTGTCTTCAAATTCGATAAACCATTCATGATAACTTTTTTCTCCATCGACTGAAATCATCGGCGCGACAGTGAATTCTGTCACACTGATATTTTCTTCTTTCGCCGCCTTCATCAGGGACGCTTCTACTTCTTCCCCGATCACATGCTCTCCAAATGCAGAAATGTAATGATTGATTCTGCCGGTCACAACAATGCGGTATGGATTGAGCGAAACAAATTTTATGGTATCCCCGGTATTGTATGCCCAAAGTCCGGCATTGCTTGAAACGATCAGCACATAATTTTGATTTTCTTTTACGTCTTTCAAAGTCAAGCGGGTGGGCTGCTCATCAAATATTTCGTTGGCGGGTACAAATTCAAAAAATATTCCACTCTCGGAATTCAATAAAAGGCCGGCTTCTTTTTGACTGTCCTGGAAGGCAAAAAACCCTTCACTTGCAGGGTACAATTCTATCGTGTCAATTTCTTTTCCAATCGTTTCTATAATCTTTGATCTATATGGCTCATAATTTACGCCACCCTGAACCATTACGCTAAAATCAGGAAAAATATCCTTTATCTTTTTTCCTGTCTGCTTAACAAGTTCATCAAAATACATTTGCATCCATGGCGGAATTCCACTGATCAATGTCATTCTTTCATTGACCGTTTCTTCCACTATTTTTTGAAGCTTTAATTCCCAATCATCTATACAATTCGTTTCAAATGATGGCAATTGATTAGACCGCAGGTAGCGTGGGATATGATGATTAACGATTCCGCTTAACCTGCCTGTCGGAATTCCGCCAACTCTTTCCAGTTCAGGAGATCCACTCAGAAATATCATCTTGCCATCGGCAAATTGAGTTTTACCTGTCTGCGCCATGTAGCAAAGAAGTGCGTCCCTGGCGGTGTTGATGTGATTTGGAATTGAATCTTTTGTGATCGGGATGTACTTAATTCCACTGGTAGTGCCACTGGTCTTCGCGAAATATATCGGTACGCCCTTCCACAAAACGTTGTGCTTGCCTTCTTTTATTTTTTCAATATATTTTTTGAAATCTTCATATTCTCTCAATGGGACATTTTCTACGAAATCCGCATGAGTTTTTATTTTTTCAAAGTTGTGTTCTTTGCCAAATTCGGTTTGCGCTGCTGTCCTGATCAGGTTTTGAAAAATAGTTTCCTGGTCTGCAATGGCATTCAACATACTCTTCCGGATATGCTTATACCGGTAAATTGCGTATGGCTTCGCCAGAAAGGATTTTATTTTCATTTATAAGGGCTAATCGTTAAGCCTCAAATTTACAGAGAATTGTTTTAATCCGTTTTTTGCGCGGATCGCAGATACTCTCAACTTTTCAGCAGAAATAAATTTTAGATGAACAAGATCTTTTTGCAATCCGCAAAAAAATTATTTATTCTTCCCTCGCTCTGAAAATCATTTTTGCCAAAATTAATTTTAGCGAAGCAATGACTGAATGGGTTGAGCATTTACATTAATTTTGCAGCATTATGTTTTCTGCTAAAACAGTTGCGCTCCATACGCTTGGCTGCAAACTCAATTATTCCGAGACTTCTTCAATCGAAAGATTATTGGAGCAGGATGGGTTTGTGAAAAAAAATTTTACTGATATCGCTGATGTGTATGTGATCAACACCTGCTCCGTAACGGAAAATGCAGACAGGGAATGCAGGCAGCTCGTAAGGAGAATACAACGAAAAGCTCCCGCTGCAATGGTTGTGGTTACCGGTTGCTACGCACAGTTAAAGCCAAAAGAGATCTCGGAGATCGCCGGCGTGGACCTTGTGTTGGGAGCTGCGGAAAAATTTAATATTGTTGGGCACCTAAAAGAAATAACAAAGGGAGACACGGCTAAAATCTGCAGTTGCGACATTGAAGACATCGCTGAATTCAATTCATCTTTTTCATTAAATACGAGAACGCGTTCATTTTTGAAAGTGCAGGATGGCTGCGATTACAATTGTTCTTTTTGCACCATTCCAATGGCAAGGGGGAAAAGCAGGAGCAACTCTATTGAAAACGTGTTGAATGAAATAAAACAAATAGCGAAACAGGATGTGAAGGAAATCGTATTCACAGGAATTAACCTCGGAGATTTTGGAAGAAACAGTGACGGAAGTAAAACTGCGGAAAATCTTTTTCAATTGTTGAAAGCTGTTGGGGAAAACGAAGGCGTTGACCGTTACAGGATCTCCTCGATCGAGCCAAATTTATTATCGGGTGAAATAATTGAATTGGTTTCCCAAAGCAGAAACATCATGCCCCATTTTCACATTCCATTACAAAGCGGAAGTAACAAAGTGCTGGGACTTATGCGAAGGCGTTATAAAAAAGAATTATATGCTGAGAAGATCCGTTCGATAAAAAAACTGATGCCTCATTGTTGTATCGGAGTGGATGTGATTACCGGATTCCCGGGCGAAGGAAAGGAGGATTTTATTGAGACGGTAGACTTCCTCAGGAATGCAGATGTATCTTACTTTCATGTGTTCACATACTCCGAAAGGTCCAACACTTTTGCGGCAGGAATGGAGCAGATCGTTCCAGTCCATATTCGGCATGAGCGCACAAAATTGCTTCGTTCTTTATCTTATAAAAAAATGATGCACTTCACTAAAGAACACATTGGTGAAACAAGAAAAGTATTGTTTGAAGGCTTAAACAAAAATGGCATGATGGAAGGATACACCGACAATTATATAAAGATCAGTATTCCTTACAATGCAGATTGGTCGAATCAAATTGTTGACTGGAAGATCTAAATTCAACTTTCTTTATCCCGTTTCAAAATCTCAGATAGTTGGTCGACCAGGTCCTTTTGGCCAGCGTTTATTTTTTCCTTCGCTGCTTCTAGCCTGAACCACTCCCCTTTATCAACTTCGGGAAAGCTTTGAGAAATGCCTGAGCGTGGTGGCCATTCTATCTGGAACAGATTACTCTTGATTTTCGTTTCATCGAGATCGCCGGACACAGCCCACGCAAAAATTATTTTCCCGGTTTTTAATTTTACCGGTTTCAATTCAGTGAAATTGCCCTGAACTTCAATTCCTGTTTCTTCATAAAATTCTCTAATTGCAGCCGGCAGTGGCTCTTCATCGTCTGTAAACTCGCCTTTAGGAATGCTCCAGGCATTTAAATCCTTGTTCTTCCAGAAAGGACCACCTGGATGTACTAGAAAAACTTCCGGCTCAATTATTTTCCCACGATATAAGAGAATTCCTGCGCTTTTCCTCGCCATTTTTGA
>JBBSPT010000146.1:0-6901 GCA_038258515.1 Chitinophagales bacterium
ATCTTCTCCTGAAAGAATACATGATTTACAAAATCCAGAACATGCTTTCCGACATGAGTTTTCGTGTCAGGTTAATTCGTATTACTTATACTGACACCAACGGGAAGGTGAAGCCATTTACCCAATATGCGTTCCTCATGGAAGACATAGATGATTTGGCCATGAGAAACAATTGCAAAGAAATCAAGAACAAGAAGATTATGACCGCTCAGACTGACAGAGAACATACAACCTTTGTAAATCTTTTTGAATATATGATTGGAAACACCGATTGGTCAATCCCCAATATGCATAACATGAAATTCATAGTTCCGAAAAGCGATACGCTTGCGAAACCCTATGTAATTCCATATGACTATGATTATTCAGGGCTGGTGGACGCGGTATATGCCGTGCCTGCGGAAGCGTTGGGGATCGAAACAGTGAAGACGAGGCTTTACAGGGGTTTTCCGAGAGGACTGAATGAGTTAAATACCTGCATTGCTTTATTCAATGAAAAGAAAGAAAAGATTATGAATTACGTAGACCATTTTGAAATATGCAGTGAAAAGTCCAGGAATATCTTCAAGGGTTATCTCGAACAATTTTATAAAACCATCAACGACCAAAATCTTGTGGAATCGATTTTTATCAGGAATGCCCGGGTCGAGTGATGTCCATCCAGCACATGCTTTTAATTAGAAAATTACAATCCCATAGGCATATCCTTCTTCTGCCGGTTTTTTGCAAGAGAAGGATCCATTTCGATTGCTTTGTCGCAAATTTTTTGACCCTTTTCTTTCTCTCCCGTTTTCTGAAATGTCATCCCGGCCATAAAGAGGGAAGTAGCATCTGCAGGATTTAATTCTAACAACTTTTGAAAATATAGCAGCGCAGCATCATATCGTTTTGTATCATACATCGCGTTGGCAATGTTGGAAAGAAGTTCTTTATTATTTGGCTTCCTGCTTAGTACTTCATCAAGGGATTTTAGTCCATTCTCGACGTCGCCTGTATATAACTGTGCAAAACCATAGTTTTCATAAAAATCATTCGACCTGGTATATCCGGCATCGGTTGCCATAGTAAAATATTTCAACGCATTTTTATAATCGTCCTGGCTGTAATAGATAAGCCCCAGTTCATACATCCACATGTTGCGTCCCGCCTCAAGCCCAATTGCCCTCTGATACTGTGGAATTGCGGCTTTTTCATTTTCAAGTTCAAGAAAAATACGGCCAAGGGTATAGGCTGACTCAGCATCTTTATCGTTTGCAGCTACTGCCTTCTGAAGATAAGTTTGTGCCTTTCCGTAGTCTTCCGTGTGATAGTAGCTCAAACCTAAAATCCGGTTCGATTCGCAACCGCCACACAGTTGAGCAAATTCTATCGCCTTCTGAAATTGGCGATTATTGAAATAAATATTTGTTAGTTCCTGAATTACAATTGAGTTTTCAGGCTGCAATTCATAAGCTTTGATAAAACTTTTTTGAGCGTCAGGAATTTTGTGCATTTCGATGTTTGCTTTTCCCTGCTCAATGTATGCATCAGTAAAAAGCGCATTAAACGCTATAGACTTCGCGAAACACTTTTCAGCAACAGCGTGACGTCCCGCATTTTTTTCTTCAAGTCCATTTTTAAAATAGTATGAAGCGCTATCAGAATTTTGGGGGAACACAACGTTGAGAATAGCCAAACTTAAAAAGAGAAGAAAGTAGTTTTTCATATTAGCAGATTGCCGGGGAAGATGATCGGGATTAAAAAAACACATAATTCTACTTCAATATCAACCCTCCTAACGATGGCAGATAAAGCTTTATTTCATAGCTTTTATTCTTTTTATCCACAAGCGTCGTTTGAATTTCCTGCTCTTCATTTTGTCCGCTGCCCCAATATTTAGCGGCATCACTGTTGAAAATAATATTCCAATTACTCTTACCATGAACAGCAATTTTCCAATCATACCTCGGCACGGGAGTCATATTAAATACGGCTAAAACGTTCTCGCTCTCTTTTTTCCCCTTTCTCATATACACGATCACAGATTCATCACGATGATTGAGGTCGATCCATTCAAAACCCTTTTCATCAAATTGTAATTCGTAGAGGGCGGGTTCGGAACGGTATAAAAGATTTAAATCCCGCACACAATCCTGCATTTTTTGATGAGGGTCAAATTGCAGCAGGTGCCATTCTATTTCTGCGTGATAATTCCACTCTGAAGTTTGCGCAATTTCATTTCCCATGAAAAGAAGCTTTCCGCCGGGATGAGTGTACATATAAGTGTAAAGCAATCTCAGGTTTGCAAACTTCGCCCAATCATCGCCTGGCATTTTATAAATCATGGGAGACTTACCATGCACCACTTCATCATGACTGAGTGGCAACATAAAATTTTCATCATAGAAATACATCATGCTGAACGTAAACTTATCCTGTACATCTTTACGGTATAGCGGATCTGTTTTAAAATAATTTATGGTATCATGCATCCAGCCCATCATCCATTTCATTCCAAAGCCCAGTCCACCGTTGATCGTTAGATCGGTGATCTGTGGCCAATCAGTGGATTCTTCCGCGATCATTTGTACCCCTGGAAAATCGCGATACACCATCGCATTCAGGTTTTTAATAAAAGAAATGGCTTCAAGGTTCCCGTTCCCTCCCAAATCATTGGGTTCCCATTCTCCTTCCTCTCTTGAATAATCAAGTCTCAGCATAGAGCTGACTGCATCCACTCTTATCCCATCGATGTGAAACATATCAAACCAAAATCTTGCGCTGCTGATCAAAAAACAAATTACTTCGGAACGCTTATAATTAAAAATGTAGGAGTTCCAATCCGGGTGGAATCCCTTTCGCATGTCGGCATATTCATAAGTATGAGTTCCGTCAAACATGAACAATCCGTGGGCATCGTAGGGAAAATGCGAAGGCACCCAATCGAGAATAACGCCAATGCCGGCATTGTGAAATTCTTCTACCATCTTCATAAAATCTTTTGGCGTACCGAAACGAGAGGTAGGCGCGAAATAACCGGTGCCCTGGTATCCCCAACTTCCATCGTAAGGGAACTCCATGACAGGCATAAATTCAACATGAGTGAAGTTCATTTTTTTTACATAGGGAACAAGGCGCTCTGTGATTTGCTCGTATGAATTGAGATCTTTTTCATTGTAGGGATAAGGACGCATCCAACTTGCGAGGTGCACTTCATAAATACTCCAGGGAGCATCGAGCGAATTGTGTTCACTTCTTTCATTCATCCATTTTTCATCAGACCATTCGTGGTCCATCGTCACTGTCTTGGAGGCCGTTCCGGGACGAAGCTCCCAATGATTTGCATATGGATCTCCCTTATATAAACTGGCTCCATCAAATCCAACAACGAAATATTTGTAACTCTCAAACTCTTTTACGCCTGGAATAAAACCTTCCCAGATACCTGACTTTTCAAGTCTTACATATAATGGATGAGCAAAAGTGTTCCAATCATTAAAATCCCCGACAACACTCACTGCAGTTGCATTAGGAGCCCATACTGAAAAATAATATCCATCCCTGTTTAAAACCGTCAGTGGATGAGATCCGAATTTTTTATAAAGACTGTAATTCGTACCATTCCTGAAATTCTCAAGGTCTTCGTCGGAAAACAATGAATAATTCCACACCGCCCGGGTGCTATCAACAAAATGAACATCTTCGTATCTCAATATCGACGTTGGATGTTGGAGGCTGAAGTGGGAATCTTGATCTCCAGCTTGCTTTTTTTTAGATGCCATTTGTGTTGTTTGATTTCCTCGAGCTTTCGCCGGATTTAGCTTTTTGCTTTAACGTAAATTTAAGAATACCAATTAAGTTAACACAAATAATTTGATCAACCTTTGGTTTGGCTCTCCACCCAAATCTTACCGCTTTTTATGAAATTTATTTTTATTTCCCTGTTCGCGGTTTTATTTTTTCCTTTTTTATCATATTCTCAAACAGCAAAAGTTTCCGGATCAGTTCACGATTCGGAAGAAAAAGAGCCGGTAAAAAATGCAGTCATTGCATTGCTGACTCCGAAGGATTCTATTCTTTACAAATTTACGAGGACAACCTCCGGCGGTGATTATGAATTGGACGGTGTGGCACCCGGCAATTACATATTAATGACAACACATCCGTATTATGCAGATATTCTTGAAGAGTTGAAGGTAAACGGTAACGTCGTTATTCCTGCATATTCTCTTGTTTCAAAAGCGAAGATGTTGCAGGAAGTAATTATTAAAACGGGCAGTCCTATTAAGGTAAAAGGTGACACTACGGTTTACACAGCGGACAGTTTCAGGGTGAGTGCAAACGCAAACGTTGAAGAACTTTTAAAGAAACTTCCCGGCATACAGGTTGATAAAGACGGAAAGATAAAAGCAATGGGAGAAACCGTAGAAAAAGTGTTGGTGGATGGCGAAGAGTTTTTTGGGGATGACCCGGGAATGGCGGTTAAAAACTTGAGAGCTGATGCAGTGAAGGAAGTGCAGGTTTTCGATAAAAAAAGTGAGCAGGCTGAGTTCACCGGCATCGACGATGGCAAAACCCAGAAAACGATAAATCTTAAATTAAAAGATGACAGGAAAATAGGATACTTCGGCAAGATAGATGTAGCAGCCGGCCCGCAAAATCACATTGAAAACAGATACAACGATAATATTCTTTTTGGGTCGTTTAAAGGAAAAAGAAAATTTTCCGCCTTTCTCTTAAATGGCAATACCGGACAGGACGGATTGAACTGGCAGGATGAACGAAAGTATGGCGGAGGCGATGACAACTTTTCCATGGATGTGGATGACAATGGAAGTGTTAGCTGGCAATGGAACGACAACAACGACGATGAACCAAACGTGGATACGAGAAACGGTTTTATGACTAACGCAAATGCCGGTCTCCAATACACAAATAAATGGAATGACGCAGCAACCTTGAATCTCTCCCCTAAATTCAACAGCCAGCAATATTCCAATCACAAAACGTCTTTCACTCAAACCCAGGTTGGAGATTCTGTTCTCAATCAGGATGCCGATGAAAATACGGATGTGAACCGGCACAATGTTAAGATCAAATTGATTTATGATTTGAAGATTGATTCTGCAAACAGCCTGAGAGTAGTTGCAAACACAAATTTTTACAGTACGCAGAGTAGTAGCTTAAGGGATGCCGTGAATACCGGCATGAACGGAACCCTAAAAAACAGTAGTACGCGAGATTTACGAACAGACAATGACAAACAAGCGCTCAGTGGCAGCCTTATTTTTAAACATAAATTCCGCAAGATCCGGCGTACTTTATCATTTTCAGGAAATTGGAATTCGTTGAACAACCAGGGAACTAATTTTTTGAAATCTTTTAACCAGTCTTTTTATGAAGGACTGCCTGCGGGTAGCCAGCAAATTGATGAAATGAAGGACTATGACATGTCCACGAGAAATCTTGCAGGCAAAATTGTTTACACCGAACCACTAAGCAAAGAGCTTTCTTTGCAATTGGGTTACCAGCTAACTTATAATTATGGAACAAATGACCAGTTAACTTATACTTACTCCCCGGTCTCAAACAAATATGATAAGGTAGTCGATTCTTTGTCGAACCGATTCACACAAAATATTTTACAGAACATTCCATCAGCTAAAATAAATTTTGCAAATAAAAAATTCAAAATCAATGCAGGATCAGGTTTCGGATTCACTGCTTTTGATTTGAAAGACCTCACTTATAACAAGGAATACCAGCGAACTTATGTCAATTTTTTCCCGAATGCCAACATCTCTTACACATACAAGCCAAATAAAACGATTAGGTTTAACTACAACGGCAATACGCAACAGCCGACAGTAAACCAACTTCAACCCCTTAGAAATAACAATGATTATTTTAACCAATACATTGGAAATCCTGATCTGAAGCCTTCATTCACCAACTCTTTTAATCTTTCGCACAACAGTTACAATTTTCTAAAAGATCTTTGGATGTACCAATCGCTGAATATGGTGCTGACCAACAACTCTATCACCAATAACAGGATCATCGACCTTGACTCTGGAAAAACAATCACACAGCCCATCAATACGGATGGAAATATTTCAGTGAACCTTTGGACAGGGTTTGGATTCAAAATAAAAAAGCTCGACACACGGTTTAATATTGGCCCATCACTTAACTATAGCGAGTATGCCGATATTATAAACAGCAAAAAGAGTATTTCAAAAACGGTGGGACCAGGAGTAAGCTTTTGGCTCAGTAAGTCGAAAGAGAAAAAGTACGACCTCAGCATTGAGAATCAGTTTTCATACAACAGCAATACAACTTCGCAGAACGACACTAAGATTCACTATAGTTCAAACCAGTTCTCCGTTAACGCCACGATATATGTAAAGAAGGTTTGGTCAATCGTTTCAGATTACCAATACTATTATCGTCAGAAAACATTGCAATACGACAATCAGATTGACAATCATATCTTAAATGCGAGACTACAACGAACATTTAAAAACAATGAATTTACCGCGTACTTCGCGGTGCGTGACATCTTAAATCAAAACATTGGCGTAGAAAGAAATTTTTATGGAAACACGTATTCGGAAGTTATCAATGACCGGCTGAAAAGATATTTCCTCGTTGGTTTCACATGGGATTTTAAAAATAAAAGCAGCGCTGCGGCAAAATAAATTAACCCGATAGGATTAACCATTTAGAACGCGAAACAAATATAAGAAGTAAACTAATGCCAATATATTTAGTAATTTAGTCGCTAAATATATTAGTATGTTCCAGGGAGTATCAATTCAACGGTTCAATAAGTTCTTTCAAAGTGAAGATGATTGTAAGCAATACCTTTTTGATTTAAAGTGGAGGGATGGGTATAAATGTAGGAGGTGCGGTTGTATTA
>JBBSPT010000147.1:0-6891 GCA_038258515.1 Chitinophagales bacterium
CGCATCAATCACATATCGATAGCGGGCTTCTTTGTTAACCACTTTCTTCCAGGCATCATTTATTTGATCGGCCTTTATTATTTCAATTTGTGGATAGATTTTATTTTCTGCACAATAATTCATTACATCCTGGGTTTCTTTAATTCCACCAATCAGCGAACCATTAAAGTTTACGTAATTGGTTTTGTTTCAATAGCTGATCAATCCTGACCAATCTGCTTCATCTGTACGGCATCCAGCCGTCCACCATATACCTCCAGCCGGGCAAAGGCAGTATTAAATTCATCCCAATCCGATGCCGTAAACTGGACATTGACAGCTCCCATATTTTCCTTCAGGTGATTAGGATTTGTAGTACCTGGAATTGGGACGATCCACGGTTTTTGTGCCATCAACCAGGCAAGTGAGATTTGTTCAGGTGTTACACCCCTTTTAGCACCAAACGTTCTTAGCAATTCAATAATCGGCTGGTTGTTTTTCATTACCATAGGAGAGAAGCGGGGGAAGGTAGCCCTCAGATCGTTCTTTGGATCCATGGTGGACTGAACATCCACATTCATTGTTCCGGGCAGGAACCCTTGCCCCGACGGACCCCAGGGCACGAAGCCTATACCAAGGTCTTCACATGCCTGCAGTACGCCATTTGTTTCTACACTTCTTTCTATAAGAGAGTATTCAGTTTGAATAGCGGATACCGGCTGAACTGCATGTGCCCGGTGAATGGTTTTAGCGCTTGGCTCGGAGAGACCAAAGTGTAGCACCTTTCCCTCTTTGATAAGATCTTTTACTGTGCCTGCAACATCTTCAATTGGCACAGTGAGATCTACCCGGTGCTGGTAAAGCAGATCGATGTGGTCGGTCCTGAGACGCTTGAGCATTCCCTCTACGGTCGTGCGAATATGTTCCGGCCGGCTGTCCAACGCGTTCGTGCCGTTAAGTTTAAACCCAAACTTGGTTGCGATGGCAACTTTGTTTCGGACGGGTTCGAGTGCTTCACCGACCAATTCTTCATCGAGATAGGGTCCATATACTTCGGCAGTATCGAAGAATGTCACCCCTCTTTCGTACGCATCCTGTATCATACGAATTCCCTTGGCACGGTCCAAACCAGGTCCCATGTGACCGCCAATCAACGACATGGCACCGAAGCCCAGTGCAGAGACTTCCAGTTTTCCAAGTTTACGCGTTGTCATATTCGTTATCATCGGCTGTGCCTGGGCAAACATCCGTAATGGATTAGCAAGCACTAATCCTGCACCTGCCAATGACGTTTGTTGAATAAATTTTCTTCTTGATGAATGATTGTTATTTTCCATGATTACCTCATTTATATTCAAATACTTATTTCTTCTTTAGTCACTTTCTACAACTAACTATCATAGGAGACTAATATTCTACCCTCGACTGTTGCAATGCGTCATAGCGATCACCAACAACACCTATTTTCTCTATTTTGCTTTCAATCTCATTTATTTCGGCTGCCGTTAATGTGAAGTCAGCAGCTCGTAAATCTTCCTCTAAATGTGAAAATATCACTTCAAATGTTTTTCCAGAAACGCCATAACTTTTGTTCGAATATTTTCCACATCGAACATATCACCGAAGTGAGGCGCATCGGGGACAATAATCAAATCATTTTCTACCCCTGCAGTTGTCAACCATCCACTAAGAAGTTTTGATTGCCTGTTCCAAACTATCTCATCATTCCCTCCATGAATAATCAAAAAAGGTGGGTCATCCTTATCAACATAGGTCACAGGGCTTGCGATCTTGGCCAGATCAGGTCTTGCTACCGGTGTGGCCCCCAATAAGATGGACTCTGGTGCTTTAGGGTTTTCGCTGCTTTTTAATGAAGTCAATTCCGAAGGTCCATAAAAATCTACAACGGCCTTAAAAGAAAAATTACGGGATGTTTCGGGCATAAAGAATGCATCAATTTGGTTATTGTCCGATAGTCCCTGCAATGAAGCCAAATGTCCTCCTGCTGAAAAACCCATTAAAGCGAATCGTTCTTTATCAAACCCATACTTTTCAGCGTTATCGTATAAAAAGGAAACTGCTCTATTGCAGTCCTGAATCTGGGCTGGAAAAATGGCCTGTGTTGCAAATCGATAATCTATAGAAGCTAAGGCATACCCACTGTTAAGGATTTCTGCTACGGTATTTTTCATATAACCGATGTCAGCATATTTATCATTGCCTAACCAGCCACCGCCATGTACGAAGATGACAAGTGGTACTTTACTGTTTGCATTCGGTGGCAGGTAAATATCAAGCAAGTGCTTAGTTAATGTATCATTGTTGTAGGCTATGTTTCCGTGCAGAGTAGTGCCCTTGGGAAATATATCGATGACAGGGTTGGTTTGTGAAACAACATTAGCCGATAATATCAGTGAAAGAGAAACGATAGCGTAAACAATTCGATGGATCATAGTTGTTAGATGTTAGAATCTTAAAATAAATCAGTTACTCAATGTCATTTCGATAGAGCAATTTGATATTGCTCATCGCTCACTTTCTCCATCCAGTCCACCACTTTTCCGTTCAGTTCCTCTTGCGTGGCGATATGTGTCATGGCCATTGTTGCCGATGCTCCATGCCAATGCTTTTCTCCCGGAGCAAACCAGACGATATCACCAGGCCTGATTTCCTCAATAGCACCACCCTCACGCTGCACTAATCCTATTCCCGACAATACAAGTAACGTTTGCCCAAGAGGATGTGTGTGCCATGCTGTTCTTGCACCAGCTTCAAATGTTACTTCGGCCGCACCAGCGCGTCTGTGTCCGTTTGGTTGAAATAAATAATTGATGCGAACTGATCCTGTAAACCAATCCTCCGGGCCTTTAACGGATGGTTGAGAACCTAATCTGATAATTTCCATTGGTTTTAATTGTTAGATGTATACTGCTCATCCGTCACAGGCTCAAGCCACGTAACGAATCCATTTTCTGTTTTTGGCAGAATATATAGTTGCGTAAGACTGTTATTTTCAGTTGCGCCATGCCAATGCCTTGTATTTGCCGGAACCTTGATGACATCACCCTTTTTCATCGTTTGTCTTGGCTGTCCCTCCAACTGATGATATCCCTCACCATCGAGTACAAGTAGAATTTGCCCGCTTGGATGTAAGTGCCAATTTGATCTTGCACTTTTTTCGAAATAAACATTTCCCACCAGTGTGTTGTAGGTAGAATCATCTGCGACTAATCCGAAATTGTAGGCGTTTCCTATGAAATTTGTAGCAGGCCCAAGTTCGCCCTTAGGAAAAATAGCTTTATCAATAGGATCTGATTCCATATTTTCTTGTTTGGCAACTTCTGTATTGCAGGCCTGAACTATTAATAGTAGAAGGGTAACTGCGAGTGTCATTACTGTTCTCATTTTATCTGTTTTAAATTTCCTTAATGATTTTTGCAGGTGTACCGCCTACGACAACATTATCAGGTACATCTTTTGAAACCACAGATCCTGCTGCAACCACTGAATTTTCTCCAATAGTTACACCTTGTAGAATAGTTGCTCCGGCACCAATCCATGCATTCTTTTTTACATGGATCCTCCCTGCAGTCAGCGTTTGCCTTTTCGATGGCTCGAGGGGGTGTCCTTCTGTCAATAAACTGACTTTAGGAGCAAGCATCACATTGTCTTCAATAGTGATACCGCCCAAGTCCAGGAAGGTGCAATCAAAATTTATAAATACATTTTTCCCGATCCGGGTGTTCTTACCGTAATTGATTTGGAACGGTGGAAAGAGGGTGGTACTCTGGTCTACTGGAGCAGCAGTAATTTCACTTAAAAATATCTTTATTTTATTCAAATCTGGTTCCTTGTTCAGCCTCACCAGTAAATTGTGTGTGATAGTACAAGCATCTCCAATCTTAGAATAGTCAGGATCGTCAAATGGAACCGCCTCACCCTTCAATAATCTTTCAAAGATTGTATTTCCTTCCATAGGTTTTTATTGCTGTTGTTTGTTTAAACAAAATTAGGGAATGTTTTTACTACATTTGATACACTATTCACGTGACTAATGTCACATATCACTTATTGTAAAGAATGATTGAATGAAGCCGGAAGTAGATGAACCTCAACGTATTGTTATGTTGGAAGTCTCCAATGAACAAGATTTTCCAAATGACTTTCAAGTAAATTATCATACACATTTACTTTGTCATCGGGGTAGTATTACTTTCATGTTCAACGAGGTGAAAATGAAATGTAATAGGAACGAGTTTCTCTTTTGGTTTGCTAAAAGTAAATTGGCTGATTTACAATTTTCAAAAGGTTTTAGAGCAACGGTTCTGCTCGTAGCAAATCAATTTTTAAACGATAATATACCTGATCAAAACTGGGGGATGGATGCCAGATTGCATTCCCGTCAATTTCCGGTTAAACAATTGAATGATAAGAATGACAGGAAAAGGGTTTTATTAAATTTTCAGTTATTGAACAATAAGTTCAGGGATAGGGAACATAGATTTTATGAAGAGGCCCTGAAAATGCAAATGCGGCTGTTCATTCTTGAAATGTGGCATACATTTGCCAACGAGTATGAACGCAGAAAACGTACATTACAAACCGGAACTTTATATGAGAGGTTCATCCATTTGCTTCAGGATAATTGCATGACAGCGCGTGAAGTTCAGTTTTATGCCAATGAGTTAAATATAACCCCTAAGTATTTAAATGCGATCTCCAAGCAAAATTCAGGTATTACGGCATCGGAATGGATACAGCGTTATACAATAGAAAGACTAATTATTCTTTTGCAGGACAAGCAACTGAACATTGCTGAAATTGCCGATAAGATGGAATTTTCAAGCCGCTCATTTTTTACCCGTTATGTGAAAAAATTACTGGGGCTGAGTCCTAGAGAGTTTAGGAATCGGTTGGGGTAAAACACATACCTTTTACAGCTTTTTTTAAGGGGATGGAGCTTTAGCTCGCGTACAACTGCCCGGCTAAAAAGCGTTGCTGTCCCGCAGGGCAGCTATGATTTTTTAGCCATTGTGTGTGCCTTGAATGGTGAATATAACTCATGAAATTGAGTGTTCCAAAGGGTGAAAGTCCCATAAGCACCGGGGTCGTGCCCGGAAGCCAAGTAAGCGGCAAGCTGGTTTGGAGTGATCCATACAGTGAAGTAAGCCGGACTGCGATGTTTGTACCGACGAACAGGAACTACATACCGAGGCCATTAGGTCGGATGAGGTATCACATGCTGCCGAAGTCCAAATCCTCGAAAGAGGACAGTACCGCGCCGCGGTGGCCGAAATGGTAGATGTAGCGGGCATAAACATAAGGATATTCATCTTACCGAGGGAGGTCTCGAACTGTACGAGTTGCAGATTGAGAAGTCAGCCGAGGTCATAGTACTGATTGGGAAACGAGCCGATATAGAGAATCGGAGGCCTCACAAGATCAGGAAGGACTGAACATTAAATCACGTCTGAATTCGTGAAGGAATCCCGAGCGATCGGAATAGCCTTCATTTAAGAAGACAAGACAGTAACAAAATGATAGAAAAAGTATTGCAGCCGAAGAACCTCTATAAAGCTTACCGCCAAGTGGTACGCAATAAAGGGGCAGGAGGTGTCGATGGAATGAGGGTTCGTGAACTTCAGGTCTACAAAGACCAATTTCGCAACCGCATAGCCACAGACATTCTCAACAGGCAGTATATACCCAAAGCTATCAAGGGAGTAGTGATTCCCAAGTCAAATGGGAAGACCAGATTACTAGGCGTACCAACGGTAGTGGATCGCTGGCTTCAACAAGCGGTAAGTCAACAGTTAGCGCCTATCTTCGAGCTAAATTTTGAAGAAGAGAGCTATGGTTTTAGACCGCAAAGGAACACCCAAAAGGCGGTACGACAAAGTCTGAAACACATCAACGATGGCTATCAGTATATTGTCGGCATAGACCTAAAAGGGTTCTTTGATGAAGTACAGCACTACAAACTCCTACAACTGATCTATCAGAAAGTAAAATGTCCTACGACCCTGTGGCTAATCCGAAAGTGGCTGCGTGCACCAATTCTGATAAATGGAAAATTGCATAAACGCCGCAAAGGAGTACCGCAAGGAAGCCCGTTGAGTCCGTTGCTATCGAACATAATGCTCGATCAGTTGGACAAGTACCTCAAGGCAGAAGGGCTCAGGTTTGTCCGTTATGCAGACGACTTTAGTATTTATACAATGTCCAAAGCAGAAGCCCGAAAGATAGGTAACAAAGTTTATCTTTTTCTAAAGGATAAACTGGAATTGCCAATCAACAAGGAGAAAAGCCACCGTGGCGCGGCGGCATTCGCAGACCCGTAGATTTTGAAGTATTAGGTCATAGTTTTACACCGACCTATCAGAAGGGAACAAAGGGCAAATACCAACTGGTAGTTAAGAAAGGAAGTTGGGACAATCTGAAACGTAAGCTCAAGCAAGTGACCAAGAAAACGTTGCCTTACAGTTTTGAAGAGCGACTCCACAAACTCAAAGAAGTGTACCGAGGATGGATAAATAACTTCCGACAAGGAAGTATTCAAGCCAAACTTAAGAAGCTTGATGAGTGGTTAAGGAATCGGTTGAGATACTGTATTTGGCATGACTGGAAGAAGCCTGATCGGAAACGTAAAAACCTCATTAAATTAGGAATAGAGATGGGCCAAGCCTATGCTTGGAGTCGCACACGTATGGGAGGCTGGGCAGTTGCTCAAAGTCCCATATTGAAAACGACTATCACCATTCCACGCCTAAAGAAAAGAGGTTACGAAAGTATGATGGACTATTACCAAATAGTGAAAGTCTGATTTGATGAACCGCCGTATACGAGAACCGTACGTACGGTGGTGTGAGAGGCGCACCGTGGGCTTATGGCCCACGGCCGTCTACTCGATTA
>JBBSPT010000148.1:0-6890 GCA_038258515.1 Chitinophagales bacterium
GTTTTAAATTCAAGTCCAGGTCAAACGGATCATACTCCGGAGTGCTGATCGATTCCGTAAGACTTGCATAAAAAGGAATTGAAATAGCGGCACTTTCAGGAAGCAATTTACCGAGTTCAAGATTTGCGGCTGCATCAAATTGTACGAAATAATCTTTGAATCTCTCGTTCAATCTCTGTTCAAGTGTACCGAATCCATTGCTATGAGTATTTGCTGAAATTGAGATGGTCCCAAGGTCCGCGAGATTAGCGTCAATCCTTGCAAGACCGGCCCAGCCACCTTTTTCATCCAGGGATGAAAGTCTTAATTCATTGAACCAGATTTCACCGCAGGCTCCTTCAACGTTGTCATTTCTTACTCCCATCAAAATTCCTTTGATCTCACCGAGATTCGGGTTACCCATGATGGAATAAATCTTTCCATCAGGTTGCACCTCGGAATAAATTCTGTTGACCGGGGAACTTGAAAGATTCCTCGTAGTTTTCATTCGTGTGAGCGCCTGCAATTCCAGGTCGAGATTATTGGCTGACCTCCATAATGTGTCGTTGTATTCGTCAGTGTTTGGATTGAGTCCTGTATTTAAAGGAGTCAGCTTCAATGGTATTTTAACTTCATAATAGTTAGAAACAAAATCGCTTCCCATTCTCACTGTTGCATATAGATCATCGTCATCAAGATTTGTATTTTGGGCCTTTTCAGCATGAATGTAGAGTTGAAGCTTTTTGAACTGGCGGAGATCCCGGTTGGCGAACGTTTGAAATACCGCCTTTCCATCGTTCCTGGAGAGATCGCAGAATTTGAGTGTGAGCGCCTGTTCATTTTGCAGGAGATTCACCCCGTTGTTACTCAGCGTCTGTACTCTTTCGATTTCCCTTGGCGTGCGATAAGGAAGTGGCGTGCGTTTGTCGTTCTCTTCAATGTTCACTGCGCCTACATTAAAGTCAGCGGTAATTTCGGGACTATAGTTTCCTGTAGAGTCCAATTTGAACTGAAATTTTCTCCAGGTGTTTCTAACAAGATCGAGTTTGCCAAACCTCAGCACAACACTGTCTTCAAAATCTGTAAGAAACATTCTTATGAAGCGTATAGATTTGAAATCAGGGATGTTACCAATTTTTTTATTATAAGAATTGATCGGAATCTTAAGCTGGTACCATGTTTCAGGCCTCGTGTTTCCATCAACCAATTTTACGGTAACCAACTTTTTATCTACAATAAAATTTTGTCCAATCGCCATCTCGGGACTGTTTGGCGGCTTGATATCGATAACGTATTGAAAATATTCTTCTGTTTCATTCAGCGTGTTATCACGGTTTACATCTTCCTGATCGGGATATAAAGTTGCGGCGGAGGAATACTTTGCATTGTTGTCTGCGATCGGCGAATTGCCTTGGGGACCATTGAAATACTTGTAACGTTCCAAGATGCCGGCGTTAGATGCGTCGAGATTGTCGCCCCTGTAATATTTGTAGTTGTCTGAGGAAGGATCTGCTATAGCATCCAGATAGGCTTTTGAATTTGTTCCAAAATTTGTGGCAAGTATATTTAAATAGTCTGCCCTCCTGCGGGTTACTTCTGCGCTATCAGTTAACCCGTCAAACCCTACATCCTGGTACGGACGATCAGCGGGATCGTTACTGAAAGCATTTGTCACCTGTATAGGATTACGCGGCACTACTCCCCAAACGGAAGTATCAACTTGCGCAGGCGTGTTCGGTGTTGGAAGTCCATTTTCATAAAACCTTCTTGAATCTTTCAAAACATCCTCAGAAATATTTCCCAGGTTAATATAAAACTTACCCCCTGTTGACTGATCGGCGTTTGGCCTTTCGGTTGTGTTGATGAAAGGGTCTTGTATCCAGCATTCGATGTACTCTACGTTAGCAGTTTCAAAATCAGTTTGATCAATGTTTCGCATCAATCCTCCCCAACGGTTGCGTGGATTTAATAATTTTCCAAGAGAGTTTACTTCGGCAGAGGAGCTTAGATAATTGTACGGACCACGCTCGGTAGGATAATAAGCCAGATCGAAAGTGATCATTTGATTTTGCCCAAAATCCGTTGTTCGCTGCGGAAAGATTTCAGACTGCGACACGGAGCGAACCCGTGGATCCGATAGTGCTGTCTTATTGCCTTTAAGCGGATTGTTCACGTTTCTTGGATCCTGCAATGTTGGTTCGATCTGGTACCAGGCGATCCTCGACCTATTTTTGCCGTAGTCAAGATCGTTGTTCAAAGCGGCTTCAGGGAAAAGAGTGATTGTTCCGGTCTTATCAGTTGCGCCGAACGGCGTTGAAGCCAGGGCCCATGAGATCGGCGGAAAGCGCAGATCGATGTCACTTTTACTTCCTTCGAAATTGTCAATATAAATAACCCCGTTGCTTCCCCGGCCAATTTGTGGAGCATGTCCGGGCTTCAGGAATGCCGCTTCAGCATAGGCATTAATTGCTGAGGGCGCAGTGGTTTTGTAAAATGGCAGCTTGTTTAAGAGCTTGGTAATTCTCGGTGCGTCACGCCGGTAGTTCATGTCCAGTCCGTACATCGCATTTCTGATCGGATCTTCTCCATAATCAACCTTCGTGAAGAAAGGTCGTTCACTAAGACGGACGATCGTTCCACCAAGTGATAGCTGCTCCTTTGTTGTATTCTTTGCTAAATAATCGAATCGTAATGCGAGATAACTTTTTGATTGAAGTCCGAAGGTGGCATTGTTTTCAAAATTCACCTGCACGGGAATTCCGGCATTGATAATCGCCTGGTTGATCACTTTGATCGTGCCGAGATCATAGTTGATCGTGTAGTCAATGTTCTCACTGAGTTGCTGTCCACCCGCCGATACCTTCACCGATCCGGGCGGAATGTTGTAACCGATGCTGATGTCCGTTGCTGAAGATGATTTGGCAGATCCTTTCATGAGAAACCTGTCCAGATTTGGAAACTGCTGTGCGACTGCTTTTATGGAATCATAGAGAGGGTAGAAAAGACTGTCTTTTCCTACTGCGGGATTCGAAAATATCTTTGGCGCCAGGTCTCGCCCAAACGGTTGAAGAAGGGGGAACATGACCCTGCTATATTGTGGGATAACGGTGTATCCTTCCACGTAGTCAAACACCCCGTCAGGCTGAGGATCGTTTTGATTGTTGAGCCTGTCAAGATTTACAAGCGTTAAAATGGGAGTACCCTGGTTTAAGTCACCGAAAGGCAAATATCTTTTTGCACCATAACCGGGTTGTTCATATAGAACGTTCAATTGAAAGTCCTGTCTTTCCAAGGTTCCAAACCCAACACTGTAAACGTTTTTCATCATCAGGTCCCAAATAGGAAGAGTCGGTCTTTGAGACGTTGCTTTCAAAAGTTTTAGAAACAATACTTTCTGATTGCTTGAAGAGGAATCCGGTGGTATATCCTGCGAAAACTCTCCCACCTGATACACTTTACCATTGTAGGAATATTGGTAAGCTACGGCGAGCACTTCATCCGGTTGCAGCGGTTGACTGAGTGATAGAAAACCAACTTTCGGATTGTAAATATATTGGGTGGAATCAAGTTTTCTTGCGAAGGTTTTTTCAAAATCCTGCACGGGATTTAATCCCATACCTATCAGCATGTTAGTGACTAGCGCCGGATTGCGGCTCGATGAATTGCTAATGATTTGCTGATATTCTGAGTTTGTAGAGTTAGAAGGTAGTTTGCCATTAACGGTGAATGGGCGGTAAGGGTTGGCTTCACCAAGATCCATTAGTCCAACCACATCGCGGGCCTGGATCGTAGCGCCATTTTTATTCGTAACCCAAACTTCCAACCTTAATATTTGCACAGGGGTTGTGACCGCCGGCAAATTGCTCATGACCTTGTTATAGTTCTCTTTAAAATACTGACCCAACAGAAAGTGCCGGTTCTCTTCATAATCGTCAGCCTTGAACTCAAATTGCTGTGCGGCGGAGCCTCCCTGCAGGTTTACAGACTGGCGTTGCGATTTTTGATTTGCAAGAACCCCTGTAACGAAGAGTTTGCCGAATTGTAGTTGTGTTTTAATTCCAAAGAGTGACTGTGCTCCGGGAATTAAAGTGCTTCTCGAAGGAAATGATACGTTACCTGCTTCGAAGCGCTTCAAGATTTCGTCGTCTGTGCCGCTGTAATCCAATTTCAGTTGATTCGTGAAATCAAAATTTGCGAGGGTGTTATAGCTGATGGGAAACTTTAGTTTATCTCCGATGTTGGCATTCACGTTCAGTTGTGCGGCCATATCAAAGTCAAAACCTCCGTTTTTTCTTGCCCGTTCGGGAAGAGTCGGATTCTTGATGTTTTGACCCTGGTAGCCTGCGGTGATGTCCACATTGCCCTGCGGTTGAATATCTATTTTGCCATTTCCAAACAGGCGGTTAAAAAGGTTGTCATATACACTCAGCTTCGGTTTCACTCTTCCCCGGTTCAAAATGTTGAGCGTGTTGGCTCTTTTTCTAAAATATTCCTGCTCAGATTTCTTTGCCTGGATGGCGGCAAACTCATCAAAGCTGTAAGAGGTAGGAGTTCTATAATACCTGTTTCCTATTTTTTCGTAAACAATATATCTTTTCGTAGCCGGATCGTAAGCGATAGAATCCGTTATGTTGGATGGCTTGTCAAAATCGAACGTGCTTCTTGAATTTGAAAAAAAATCACCGCGACGGTCATGGATTGGGAAGCGTAAAGTATCAGTAGCGGGATTAAAGGTTGAATCAGTGGCCGTCGCACCAATTAAGGTTGAATCCTGTGCGCTGGCAGTATTGCATGGAAAAGTTGCGAATCCCAATGAGAGAAGACAAATAATCAACAACCCAAAAAAGCTTTTCGGCAATTTTCTTTGAAGCAACATCCGGCGAAATAATTAGGTAGATTTCTCTCAAATAGCTTTTAGGGCTTTTTTTATTAACTCTTCCAGGGTGTTTGTGGTTGGGTTGGAAATTATAACTTTTTTTATTGCCTGCTCTCCGGCAGGTCTTGAAATTCCAAGAGCCACTAAAGCATTTAACGCATCCTGCTCCAAAGTATTGCCATGAGTCTGAATATCAATTCCTGATGATGAAATTTTTGTGATTTTATCCCTTAGTTCGAGAACGAGTCTTTCAGCCGTTTTTCTGCCAATTCCCTTTACACCTTCTAATACCCTTGCATTGTTTTGAACAATGGCGTTACTGATTTCAACCGGCTTCATATTAGACAGCATCATCCTGGCGGTTGCTGCTCCAACTCCTGAAACTCCAATAAGCATGATGAACATCTCTTTTTCCAGTGCGTCGAAAAATCCATAAAGCGTATGAGCATCCTCTTTTACCTGCAGGTAGGTGTAAAGTTTTCCTTCGTCAAGATTTTGTATCTGAGAATAAGTGTTGAGACTAATATTCACATCATAGCCAACACCTTGCACATCTACATAAACAACAGTTGGATTCTTATAAGCAAATTTGCCGGACAGGTATGCAATCATTTTTGATATTAGATTGCCAAAAATAGGTAAACTGATTTTAATGAAGCTAATAAAAAACAATTGTTTTAGGCAGTTTTATAGTAATAAGCAGGATGTTGTAATTTCGACACTTTATATATTTCAAACCTCTCAATGGATAAAAGAATATCTGCCGCCATCACTGCTGTAGGAGCTTATGTTCCTGAATACCGGCTCACAAATGCGGAGCTTGAAACGATGGTTGATACCAGCGATGAATGGATTAAAACCCGGACCGGGGTGGAAGAAAGAAGAATTTTGAAAGGCGAAAACATGGGAGTTTCCACCATGGCGATCCCTGCCGTACTGAACCTGTGTGAGAAAAGAGGAATTAATCCTATTGAAATTGATTGCCTTATTTGTTGCACCGTGACTCCGGACATGACTTTTCCTGCCACTGCTAATATAATTACCTATAAAGTGGGTGCAGTGAATGCCTTTGGATTTGATCTTTCAGCGGCCTGTTCAGGATTTTTATTTGGAGTTACTACGGGAACTAGTTTTATAGAAAGTGGCCGTTTCAAAAAAGTTGTGGTTGTGGGAACGGATAAAATGAGTGGCATCGTTGACTACAGCGACCGGACGACCTGTGTTCTCTTTGGAGACGCCGCCGCAGCAATTTTGTTGGAACCAAATGAAGAAGGTTATGGAATAAAGGACAGTCTTTTAAGGACCGACGGGAGCGGGGCAGAGTATTTGAAAATGGTTGCCGGGGGTTCAGCCAAACCGGCTTCTCTTGAAACGGTGATGGCAAAGGAACATTATATTTACCAGGAAGGTCCCGCCGTTTTTAAGTTTGCTGTGAAAGGAATGGCCGATATTTCATATGAATTGTTGCAAAGAAATCAGTTGACTGGTGAAGATATTGCCTGGCTTGTTCCACACCAGGCCAATAAGCGAATTATAGACGCCACCGCAAACAGGATGGGACTGAGTATGGACAAAGTGATGATCAACATCCAGCGTTATGGCAACACCACTTCGGCAACGATTCCGCTGTGTCTTTGGGAGTGGGAAAAGCAACTGAAGAAAGACGATCTTATCGTATTGGCTGCCTTTGGAGGAGGATTTACCTGGGGCGCTACGCTTATCAAATGGGCCTACAATACTGATTAGAATTTCCTTCCAGTTTCCACCTGATTTTCATATTTCCGATTTTCCACCATAATTTCCCGCATATTTGTGCAATAGTTTTAATACCCGCCTGTATTGCTTATTCTTAGCCAACTTAAGTTTTTTCTAACATCGCCCAGCATTTAGGAACGCTATTTGAGACTACCTGGTCATCATTAAAGCCATTATTATGGATAAGAGAGAAAAGTTGGAAGTCATGGAAAAAATAGTTCGTGAGTTAGATGACCTGGTCAACAGCCAGACCGCTATACTAAAAAAAGTGGCCCAGATA
>JBBSPT010000149.1:0-6881 GCA_038258515.1 Chitinophagales bacterium
GTAGAAATAATACTTTCTTCACCAAAAATTTCTACGACTAATTTTTTTGTTGCCGGCCCAAGACAGAATATTTTCCAATCAACTTCCGGAGAAACAAGATCTCTTACTGCTTCCACCGCATTCATGCTGGTAAATACCGCATAGATTTGTTCTGTTGAAAGCCGTTTTATCTTTTTAGAACTTGCCTCATCAATGCTTGCCAACGTTTCTATAAAGGGTATTTCATCAATTACAATATTGTGCCTCGCAGCCTCTGCAATTAATTCTTCGCCAACAGGTCTCGTACTCAATATTTGTTTTTTATCCCTTCGCATTCTTTATCTGTTCGATTATTTTCCGGACTTCCGCTTTTTGCTGAAGTTCATTCCCTGCTTCTATTCCTAAATTGCTTGATTGATGATAAGAACCTTTTTTCATTACCGGAATTATCATTTCCCCATCCAGGCTACAAATATTGCCTTTGAAAATTATTTGATCGTTTTCAGCAACTGCCAATCCGCTTATTGGTGTGGAGCATCCTCCGTAAAGAGTTCTCAAAAAGTCTTTTTCAATTTTCGTGCAAATAGCGGTAACATCATCATTCAATGAGCTGCAAGCTTCAATGCAACGATGATCTCCACTTCTGCAAACAATAACGATTGCACCCTGCGCAGGGGAGGGCAACATCCAATCGAGATCCATCGAATTCGAAGGCCGCAAGTTTATTCTTTCAAGTCCTGCAGCCGCGAAGATGGCTCCCTTCCAGTTATGCTCACCTATTTTTCTCAACCTCGTATTTACGTTGCCTCTCAGATTTTCAATTGAATGATTTGGATATCGATGCAGCCATTGAGCTTTTCTCCTGGTGCTGCTGGTGCCAATGGTGGCTACACTTTGTTTGTCCTCAAGGAAGGAAGGATCATCTTTGTAAACGATAATATCTTTATGAGAAGCTCGCTTGAGCACGGCGGCCTGCATAATTCCAACTGCAAGCTTCGTTGGAACATCTTTCATTGAATGGACAGCTATATCAATTCTTCCTGCGAGAAGCGCCATGTCAAGAGACTTGGTAAAAATGCCCTGTACTCCCAGCTCGTACAATGGAGTGACTGTATCGATGTCGCCCTCGCTTTTAATGAATACGAGTTCTGAATCAACATTATTTTCCTTTAGCTGGTTCTGCACAAGCCTGGCTTGCCACTCAGCCAATTGGCTTTCGCGGGTCCCTATCTTAATCGGATGTTTCAATTTTTGTGAAGGTAGCTGCTTAATGCGCTAATGTACTGACAACCTTTGTTTTTTTCATTGTGCAATTGTACTGCCAGGGAAGAAACGGCCTTGTGTATTTTTTCATCAGCATACTTGTCCTGCGGTTCCTGCTGGCTTAGTTCCCGCAACTGTACTTTTATTTTGCGTAGCATTGGGCTGTTAGAGCGACGTCGATACCATTCCATCATTTCATTCATAGTCTCCCCGATGATCGTCATGGCCTTTGGTATTTCTGCCTGGCGGAGAGCGATCGTCTTGTCGAGGATCATCGAAATTTCATCCACGTTTAATAATTCAATGGCAGGTAACATTTTTACCGCAGGATCTACATTTTGAGGAACGGAAAGATCAAGTAAAAGACGATGCTTTTGCGTAGTGAAATACGAGGGAACTATGGTATATGATTCAGCGGTGGAACTAACGATGATAATATCGGCTTCATCTACTTGTGTGATTAAATCCTTATAAGCAACAAACGTTGCATGACAGCTTTCCGCGAGGTCTTTTGCTTTTTGATCAGTTCGGTTTGTAAAGAAAAGACTCGCTTCCGGGAAATAACTTTGCAGATTTTTTCCGATATGCTGTCCAAACTTTCCCGTTCCAACGAGAAGGATTTTCTTCCCACCGATCTCAGGAATTTTTTCCCTGATAATTTCTATGGCAGCATAAGAAACGGAAACGGTCCCTGAACTTAGTCTGGTATTTGTCTTTATTTTTTTGGAAGATTGAAGCGCATAATTAATCACTTTCTCCATAAAATTGTTCATACATCCGTTAGCCTTTGAAACCTTTGCCGCTTGTTTTATTTGTGCTAAAATCTCGTAATCGCCAACAATCTGCGAATCGAGCCCTGCAGCCACTTCGAACAGATGTTCAACTGCCGGTTTACCCTGGAAGTTATACCCGTGTTTTACAAATTCTGAGATGTTCCCATGAGTGTATATACACAGCATTTCGATGAGTTCATTCGGGTGATCGCAAATTCCATAAATTTCCGTTCGGTTACAGGTGGATAACACCATACAAGATGGAAATCTCTTTGCAATGTCTTGCTGCAATAACAATGCGGATTGCTCAGGCAAGAGCGAAAATCTTCCCCGTACACTAATATCGCTCTTCCGGTAATTTATTCCTGCGACGCAAAAGTTATCAAGAAAATAATGTTCAGTATCTGCTACTATCATGGAGAAACACAAAATTATTTTGATGAGCCATATTAAATGTCATGGCTGTGTCATAAAACAAAGAAAAATGGCATTTATAAGCAGATAAATTTACTTTCAATCAGGAATTCTTGAACTCAATTTGAGTCCCGAGATAGGTATGATGGAAAAGATTAATTTATATTCGAGCGGGGTATAAAACTTATTCCCGAAAGTTATGTTAGTTTACACGCTATAGGTCTTGAACGATCTTACATTTGCAAAAAGTTTTTTCTGATGTCTCATGAAGTGAAGAGAGGTGTATTGCTGATGAATTTAGGATCACCAGAATCCACATCAACAGCCGACGTAAGAAAATACCTCGATGAATTCTTAATGGATGGCAGGGTGATTGACAAATCCTGGCTATTCCGGGCACTGCTTGTGAAAGGAATCATTGTGCCTTTCAGAGCTCCCAAATCAGCGGAAGCCTATAAAGAAATCTGGTCAGAAAATGGTTCTCCCCTGATAGTTTTGACCGAATTATTACAGCAATCATTACAGGAAGTAATAGCCGATCCGGTGGAAATAGCCATGCGTTACGGGAAGCCCAGCCCAAAAAAGGGATTTGAAAAACTGCTAAAACGACAACCCGCCCTGGAAGAGGTGATTGCTGTCCCTTTGTATCCGCATTATGCAATGTCGAGCTATGAGACTGCCGTGGAATATGCAAAGGAAATTCATAGGAAATACAAGTTTCCTTTCCGGTTAAAATTTGTGCCACCTTTTTACAACGAGACTTCTTACATAAATTCCCTTGCGGAAGTATTCAAACCGTTTGTGTCACACGATTTTGATCACCTGCTATTTAGTTATCATGGAGTGCCTGCCCGTCACATTCGCAAAAGCGATATTACGGGCTGCCATTGTCTAACAGTTGAGAATTGCTGTAGCGTGCCTTCTCCTGCACACGAATTTTGTTATCGACACCAGGTTATTACCACTACGCGGCTGGTTACGGAAAAATTAAACTTACCATCAAATAAATTCAGCATTTCTTTTCAGTCCCGCCTTGGTAAAGGTTGGCTCACGCCTTTCACAGATATTCGATTGCAAGAGATGCCTGCAGAAAACATCAAAAAGCTTTTAATTGTATGTCCTGCTTTTGTTAGCGATTGCCTGGAAACTCTTGAAGAAATTGAAATGCGCGGACGTGAAATCTTTATGAACGCCGGCGGAGAATCTTTTACGATGATTCCTTGTCTTAATACTCATCCATCATGGGTACAAACCTTAAAGGGTTATGTGAGCTAAGATAAATTGCGACAATCATCATCATTTCCATGAGCAATTATTCCTTGTTTCCTACGCGTCTGTCACATCATCCCTTGAAGATCAATATTGGCAGCGTTTGCAATCAGGAATTTCCTAATGGAAAACATTTAATTTCATTGCCTTAATCTCTTCGAAGCATAACGGCCAATAATTTCAAAATGTATTTTTATATAAAAGCTCTGCATATCATTTTTATTGTCACGTGGTTTGCCGGCCTGTTTTATATGGTAAGATTATTTGTTTACAGCGCTGAGGCCTCGGATAAAAAAGAACCGGAAAGAGCAATTCTTTTAAAACAGTTTGGACTAATGCAAAAGCGGCTATGGTTCGGCATCACATGGCCTTCCGCGATTCTCACTCTCATCTTTGGAACATGGATCGGATTGCTGTATGGAAGTCTACCGCCCTGGCTTTTAGTAAAACTTTTGTTTGTACTTGGGCTGTTCATTTACCATGTTAGCCTGCATATTATTTTCAGGCAACAACAGGTTGAAAACTTTAAATGGACATCACAGCGACTGAGAATGTGGAATGAAGTAGCAACTGTTTTTCTCATCTCGATTATCATGTTGGCAACCGTCAAACAATTGCTAAGCGCAGTTTGGGGAATTGGAGGCCTTGTGATTTTTGCAATTATACTTTTGCTAGCCATCAACCTTTATAGAAAATATCGGAAAGTTTAAACTATCGTGGCCTGCGGCGCCTTGATTGAAAATAGGAGTTCGCAGGGTTTCAGTCCTGTGTGTTTTTTAAACGCGGTAGAAAAATGAGAGATGGATGAATAGCCCAAAAGCGCCGATACGTCCGTGACGCTCAATTCTTTTTCATATAAAAGATATTTAGCGTGTTCCATGCGCTGGCTTTGAAAAAAATCGAAGATGGTGGTGCCATACATTTCTTTGAAGCCCTTCTTTAAATAACATTCATTGATAGCCGCTTTGCGACTAAGTTCTTTGATGGTCAATGGCTCTCCAATATGTTGTAAAAGAATTTCCCTGGCCAAAGTGATCTTCTCCCGGTCTGCCTCATTTGCCAGGAATTTGCAGGAAAACGAATCTTCTCCTTCTCCTGCCAAACACTCCATCCCATAAAGCAAAAGCATTTGCGCCTGCGCATTTATAAAAATATTTTCAAGACTATCTGAATAAGAATGGTTTATCAGTGCCTCAAGAACAGATCTCATGCGACTGCAAAGCGGCAAGGTTTTCGAAAAAGATGAAGTATGCCTGAAATGCAGGATGTCTTCCGAAAAGCTGGTAGTCTTAATTCCATTAAGAAATTGGGAAAGATGATCGGCATTAAACCGGAAGCGGGCTACATCAACGGTTTCCGTCAGCTCGTCACAGTCGTGCGAAAGTGAATGTTTACAAAAGTTGCACTCGCTGTCTTTATTTTTGCAATAGCGGTTGCCCGAAATGCAAAAAATCATTTCCAGGTTCGGCTCTTTATTGTCATCGCTGATATAATTATAGGCGAGCATCCCGGTATCCTCAAAATTCAATTGCGGCCGGTTACGATAGCGCTTAATCACATACTGCACCGATCCCGGTATCATTTGCTGCTTCTGCTGCACTACTTCAAGATCCTCATGCATGACGGGATGATTGAGTGCGATCGACAATATATCCTGTGTAAAATCCATCTTAAAATATTTGCAAAGATAAGACTTCGCGGGTTTATAATCGGTATCCATGACTATCAGTTCCGGCCAAATTACCTGCGTGGATGGCTATGGATTAAATCTAAACGGGCGGTATTATTTTATTTGCGGCAGTGGAATCTCTTATTAAAAGTGATGAAGGAATTTCCAGGCTTTCTTTCGCGAGGTCAAAGTTTGTTTTTTCGAGTGCTTTGAAAAGAAGAGTGGCAGCCACTTTGCCCATTTCAAATGCCGGTTGGGTAACGGTAGTCAATGACGGATGCAGAATGGAAGCGATTTCCAGATTGGAGAAACAAAGAAATTTTACATCTTCCGGGATCTTTATTTTCAACTCCGAGCATGCCTTATAAAACGGAGCTGTTAAATTTTCTACAGAAGCAATCACACCGTCGGGATTCATCCTTAGTGCATTTTTAATTATCTCATAATTTTCATCTGCGCCGGTTCTGCAAAAGACCAGGTCTTCTTCATTCAACACAATATTATGGTCTGCAAGAGCTTTTTTGTATCCTTCAAATCTCCTGTTGGTTATCGATAATGTCCTGGAAACATTTAAAAAAATGATTTTATCACATCCCTGCTTTATCAAATGTTCGGTGGCAGTACACGCAATTGCAAAATCATTGGTTGTAATCCTGGCTGTGTCTATTTCTTCACAGACTCTGTCAAAAAACACCAGTGGTATTCCATTTTCAATCAATGACTTTACGTGATCTGTTTGTACCGTCTCTCTTGATACAGACATCAACACTCCATCAACTCTTCCCGCCCGGAGCTCTGCTAAAATTGCTTCTTCATTTCTATATATTTCATGAGTCAGGTATATCAGCACATGGTATTCCTTTTCTTTTGCGACTGACTCTATTCCATTAATTGCAAGAGAAAAAAAGCTATCGGCAACTTCGGGAATCACTAGTGCAATATTCTTGCTTCTGCGACCACGGAGACTGCTCGCATATGGGTTAGGAATGTAATTCAACCGGGCGGCCGAGGCAAGTACCCGCTTTTTTGTTTCATCACTTATTTCATGGCTGTCGTGCAATGCCTTCGAGACTGTTGATACTGATAACTTCAATTGCCTGGCAAGCTCCCTGATATTAATGTTTGTCATTTTCAAGAGAATTTATCACATCCCGAAAGGTAAAAGAACGCATTTTTTGGATGAACGTTCGACACTTGTTTAACAACGAATATAAGGGTGCATTTCCTGCGAAAACGATTTCGTAAATAAAGTCCACCCGGTGTCCGAATCGGCTAAAAAAATCTTTATTTTGGTTAAACGATCTGCTAAAATTCTTAAACCATGGCTATGAATACAAATGAAAAAAAATTCTCTGAAAAAGAAACGAATCCCCTGGGAAGTTTGGATGAATGGGAAGATGATGTATTGCTCAGATATCCGGAACCCGGAACAATAGCGACTGCGAAATCCTCGGAGGAATATCGCAATTACGAGGAACCTTCCAGGGATACGGTTAAGGAATTTTACCGCCTGA
>JBBSPT010000150.1:0-6879 GCA_038258515.1 Chitinophagales bacterium
AAAGTGCAGGCCAAGCAGGTATCCATTTTTCCGATAATTCCATCCATAACATGGAATTTCAAATTTTAAAAATTTAGGACAACAGTATAGTTCGTTTGATCTGTGACTTGGTTTGAAAACGTGCGATATCTCAGGTAATTCTTCGAAGTGTTCAAAGTTCTCCGGCGTTATTTATTTTATTCAGACTTTGAATGAATAAATACTACGCTTCCGCTTTTTTCAGTGTCGGACGTTATTCTCACTTCGTGCCGTTTGTCTCCATCAGTTACAATCATTAATGCGGTATTTGGTGGAATCGTTCCAAGGTTTTCCGCATACATCGTAACTACATTCTCACCTGACGGATCATCGAGAGCCAGCGTAAGTGTTAACGGTCTGTCACTTAGTCTTTGATGCGATAATACCTCGCGGCCATTGTAAAACACACTGATTGAATCCCCGTCAATGGTCCCATTATCGTAAAAGTCCAGTTTGAACGTTGCCCTCTCAATTGGGATTGTCTTGATTATGTCTGTCCTCCTTGCCCTCACCGAAGGCAGACGGCGACTTACAATCGCGGGGCTTTCCATTTCAATTTTGGGTAGCGCATTGGCAATCTCACTCGGCCTTTCAATTTCAGGCTGCGGTTTTACTTTAGGCTGCGGATTTGTTGGTTTGTGGTAGTTGCGTTTGTTTTTGGCGACCTCTTTTTTTGGAGCCTGTTGAGTTTCTGTTTTCTTTTGATTAGAAGCAATTCCCAGCGGCAATTTCTTTACCACATGGCGGGAAAGTACCGTCGTGCCATAGCCGCAGTTTCCGGTTTGATTTGGAGCAGGCATCCATGACCCCCGGAGAACTTCTACATCTGCGCTGTCATGCACATAATGCAGTTTATGCGTCTGGAAGCAATTTTGAAAATTGGGTGGAGTGTTATATTTCACCCTTTCAATTTCAGTGACAACAATATCTTTCGTTGCCCTGTTCACGGTTCCTCTCAATTTGCAGATGGTGTAGTATCGCTTTGGTCCTTCCCGAAAATATGTATAAGAATATCCGCTTACATCCGAACCTTTTGTTTCCAGCTCAAGTACATAGTCAATGCCATCTCCTCCCAGTCCTGCATATCCATAACTGTCTTCATTGAAACCACCTTTCCATTGTCCATTGAAATTTTGAGCCGTTGCATTGAAAAAGGAAGAAAAAATCAGGAAGGATAAAAGGTAGAAAAATTTCATCTTTGAAAGTTATTTTTTTTGATGCTGGATCCCGGTTTCGCTATAAGAGGATGCTGTACCAGTCATCATTTTAGGGTTTATACAAATTTATATTTAAAAAAAAGCACAGGATTCAAAGGAATGGCATCTTTGCCTAAGACTTCGTTAAATTTGCATCTCTAAAAAAATTAAAATTAATATTGATCGTGGCGGACAAAACAATAAATATCACCTTTCCTGATGGGGCTGTGAGGCAGTACGATGAGGGATTATCTGTGCTGGACATTGCTAAGAAAATAAGTGAAGGTCTTGCGAGGAAAATATTAGCTGCTGAGGTTGATGGTGAAGTCTGGGATCTGACAAGACCTATTCATCACGATGCCTCTGTAAAGTTTCTGACATGGGATGATGAGAAAGGAAAGTCTACCTTCTGGCATTCGTCTGCACACTTGCTGGCAGAGGCAGTTGAAGAGACTTTTCCAGGAACAAAATTCTGGGTTGGCCCTCCGATCGAGAAAGGGTTTTATTATGACATGGACCTCGGCGAGCAACAAATTTCAGAATCTGATCTCGAAGTAATTGAGAATAAAATGAAGTCGCTTGCCATGGAAAACAATTCATATCAGCGCCAGGAAATTTCAAAAGCGGAGGCGATAAAATATTACGAGGAAAAGGGAGATGAATACAAACTTGATCTTCTTAGCGGGCTGGAGGATGGAAAGATCACTTTGTACTCCCAGGGGAAATTTACTGACCTCTGCCGCGGGCCACACATTCCTTCGACCGGAGTTATAAAGGGAATCAAGCTTACCAATATTGCCGGAGCTTACTATAAAGGGGATGAAAAAAACCAGATGCTCACCCGCATCTACGGGGTCACTTTTCCCAATCAGAAAGAACTCGATGAATATCTTGTTTTCCTCGAGGAAGCGAAGAAGCGGGATCACAGAAAATTAGGAAAGGAACTTGAACTGTTTACATTTTCTGAAAAGGTAGGCGCGGGCCTTCCACTATGGCTGCCGAAGGGCACCATCCTTAGAGAAAGGTTGCAATTGTTTCTGCAAAAAGCCCAGGTTGAGGCTGGGTACATGCCTGTAATCACTCCTCACATTGGATCAAAAAATTTGTTCGTCACAAGCGGGCATTATGACAAATACGGCAAGGATAGTTTTCAGCCCATCAGTACCCCAGTCGAAGGAGAAGAGTTTTTTCTAAAGCCGATGAATTGCCCGTTTCATTGTGAGATCTATAAGTCAGCCCCGAGGAGTTACAAAGATCTTCCATTGCGCTATGCCGAGTTTGGCACCGTTTACCGCTACGAGCAGTCAGGGGAGTTACACGGCCTTACCCGTGTCCGCGGTTTTACCCAGGATGATGCACATCTATTCTGCATGCCGCACCAGGTGAAGGATGAATTCAAGAAAGTGATAGACCTCGTGCTCCACGTATTTGATTCGCTCGGGTTCACTGAATACACTGCACAGATATCCCTGAGGGATAAAGTAGATAAATCTAAGTATATTGGGAGTGATGAAAACTGGGCGCTGGCAGAAAAGTCGATCATGGAGGCCGTAGAAGAAAAAGGAATGAAAAATGTAGTGATCGAATACGGCGAGGCTGCGTTTTACGGCCCTAAACTTGATTTTATGGTTCGGGATGCGATTGGAAGGAAGTGGCAACTCGGTACCAACCAGATAGATTATAACTTGCCCGAACGTTTGATCTCGCTTACATAGGAGAGGATAACGCAAAGCACAGGCCTGTGATGATCCACCGGGCGCCATTCGGCAGCATGGAGAGATTTGTCGCAGTGCTTACAGAACATTGCGCGGGCAAATTTCCAATGTGGCTTGTGCCCGTGCAGGTAAAGATTTTGCCCATAAGTGATAAATTTTTACCTTATGCTAAAAATGTTTTATCTCAATTAAAAAATAATGATATTCGTGCCGAAATAGATGACCGAAATGAAAAGATAGGTAAGAAAATTCGCGATGCTGAATTGGCGAAAATTCCCCTGATGCTGATCATTGGCGAAAAAGAAGTGGCCGAAAATAAAGTATCCGTGAGGAGGCAAGGAAAAGGAGATGAAGGAGTAAAGAATCTTGAGGAATTTATAGAGATGGTGAACCAGGAAGTAAATGGTAGCAAAATTACAGACTCCACAATCGGAATAAGACAATAACAAAAAACAATTTTTAACTTAAAATCAATTAATGGCATTTCCACCCCGGCAGCCAAGAGGCGCTTTTAATCCACGTTTTAGAAAAGAACAACAACAAGAACACAGAACCAACCACATGATACGAGTCCCCAATGTACGGTTGGTTGGAGAAAATGTAGAAATAGGTATTTATCCGACAGCTGATGCGCAGAGAATGGCAAATGAACAGGAGCTGGACCTCGTCGAGATTTCTCCTCAAGCTGACCCCCCTGTGTGTAAAATTATCGACTACAATAAGTTTCTTTACGAAAAAAAGAAGAAGGAAAAGGAAATGAAAGCGAAGAGTAAAGTTTCCGAAGTAAAGGAGATTCGCTTCACGCCCAATACAGATGATCATGACTTTGATTTTAAATCCAAGCATGCGGAGAATTTCCTGAAGGAGGGAAATAAAGTGAAAGCCTACGTACAGTTTAAGGGAAGAGCTATCATGTTTAAAGAAAGGGGAGAACTCCTCTTGCTGAAATTTGCAGAAAGATTGGTGGATGCAGGCACTTTGGAAAGTATGCCAAAGCTTGAGGGAAAAAGGATGTTTGCCATCTTTGCACCCAAAAGTCAGAAAAAGAAATAAGTTTCCGTCATGTCCATTCTGCGGATTATTTCAGATGCTTTTGAATATATATTACTTAATGATCATTCATAAATAATCAAGTCGCCCACCGGCATTTTAAAATGATTTTGTGTTTTTTTTCGGCTTTATATACTAAAACATCCTGTTTCTACGTATTACTACTATCGTAATTATTTGGTAATAAATTGTATTTTTTACCATTTAAAAACCAGACTTTTGTAACTGCCGTATAAAATTTTCAAAACCGATGAAACCGGAAAATGATAGTGTTATCAAATTAATAATTGCTGATGATCATGTGCTGTACAGGGCAGGGGTTATTACGGCTCTTTCTTCCAAAAGGGATATTAAGGTGATCGCTGAAGCTGACAATGGATCCCATCTGCTTAATCTTTTGAAGGGAATTCAACCGGACGTGATCCTGCTGGACATACAAATGCCGATCATGGATGGAATCGCAACATTGCCTGAGATCAAAAAGCTCTATCCCCAGATCAAGATCATTATGCTCACTATGATGGATGATCAAAGCATGATTACCAAGCTAATGGAACTGGGAGCAAATAGCTACCTCACAAAAACATCAGATTCAGAAGTTATTTACGAGGCCATCAAAACATGTCACGAACATGAATTTTATTTTAATGCCCTGACTAATAAAGCGCTGCTGAACAACCTGCGCCAGAGAGTTCCCGTTTCTTCGATAAAACTTCAGCAGGAGGATGCGACACTGTCTGAGAAAGAAGTTACCGTGCTTAGGCTGATGTGCGAAGAAAAAAGCACCCGGGAAATCGCGGAAGTTGTTGAACTAAGTCCACGCACTATTGAGGCTATTAGGGATAAGTTAAAAACAAAGACCGGAGCTAAAAGCACTGCCGGCCTGATCATGTTTGCAGTAAAAAATAAGCTGCTGGATGAACAACCCTGACGCCTGATTAAAGTTTAAGTCTTTCAACATTCTCCCTTCTCAAATACTATTTTTGCTCAATCGTTTTTATATGGATGAGCAATTTTTTATTTTTAATGATAGGTTATACCCAAGCACTTCGCCTGTTTTAGGTCCTGCGAACCGCGGACTTCGATATGGAGATGGATTGTTTGAAACAATGAAGTGCATGGATGGGTCGATCATTAATCAAGACCTTCATTTTGATCGTTTTTTCAACGGGCTTTCGATTTTGCAATTTGAAATCGCCAGTACATTCACGAGTGATTTTATTTTAAAAAAGATCCAGGGACTTTGTGCAAAAAATAAGCATGAAAGCCATGCCCGGGTACGACTAATGGTTGTAAGAAGTGATGGCGGTATTTTTGATCCTGTCAACCTGTTCCCAAATTATTTTATAGAATCATGGCCACTTCAGCCTGGAATGAAGTTGAACGAAAATGGTCTTGTGATCGGTTTACTTCCTGATGTAAAAAAAAGTTGTGACAAATTATCAAACTTAAAATCTAATAATTATCTGCCTTACATTATGGCCGGCCTGTATGCAAAGCAACAAAGGCTCAACGACTGCATCGTGCTGAATACATTTGGGAGAATTTGTGATTCTGCAATTGCAAATGTTTTTATAGTAAAAGGAAATAAAATTTTTACACCGCCATTGTCTGAGGGCTGCGTTGCAGGGGTCATGCGTCGGTGGATGCTTGAGAAGTTTGTTCTCCAGGATTTCGATATAATAGAGCAGCCACTCACAACGGATGACCTTCTTGATGCGGATGAGATGTTCCTCACTAATTCTATACACTATCTGCGTTGGGTTGGCAGTTTCCAAAACAAATTTTATGGCAATAGTTTAACGAGAGCTATTTACCAGGAGATTATCCGAACTATTTATTAGGAATGATGTTTGTTTTTACAGGGCAATGGAAAAAATAAATATTTTTTGGTTTCGGAGAGATCTCAGGCTGCATGATAACGCGGGATTGTATCATGCGCTGAAGTCCGGGTTGCCTGTGCTTCCGATATTCATCTTTGACACGATAATCCTGGATCAGCTTGAAAATAAAAAGGATAGGAGAGTTGAATTTATCCGGGATGTGTTAGTCGGCATCGGGGAAGAGCTAAAAGAAATGAAATCCTGTATTCATGTATTTCATGGCAAGCCGGAAGAAATTTTCATGAAGATTATAGATGAGTACAAAGTTCAAAAGGTTTTTACGAACCGGGATTATGAGCCCTATGCAATTGAAAGAGATGAAGCCGTAAAAATTCTGCTAAATGAAAATCATGTTGAATTTGAATCCTTCAAAGACCAGGTGATCTTCGAGAAAAAAGAAGTTGTAAAAGATGACGGCGAGCCTTACACTGTTTACACACCTTACAGCAGAAAGTGGAAAGAAACACTTAATGACTTCTATCTTAAATCATATCCTTGTGAGAAATATTTCCATAACTTTCATAAGTGCGGCGTAAAAAGAATTCCTTCTCTTGAGGCGATGGGCTTCGAGACAAGAGATCAGGAAATACCGCTGAAAGATATTCCTGACGATCTTATAAAGCGATATGATAAAACCCGCAATTTCCCGGCGATAGAAAGAGGTACCTCCCGGCTCGGTATCCACCTGAGATTTGGAATTGTTAGCATTCGCGAAGAAATAGTGAGAGCACGGGAACTGAACAGCACATTTTTGAATGAATTGATTTGGCGGGAATTTTATATGTCTATACTTTGGAATTTTCCTCATGTTGGCCACCATAAAGCATTTAGGCCTCAATACGATCAGATAAAATGGCGAAACAATGAGGAAGAATTTGATAAATGGTGTAAGGGGCAAACGGGCTTTCCCATCGTAGATGCAGGGATGCGTCAGCTCAATGAAACCGGGTACATGCACAACCGGGTGAGAATGATTACGGGAAGTTTTTTGTGTAAAGATCTGTTGATAGACTGGCG
>JBBSPT010000151.1:0-6836 GCA_038258515.1 Chitinophagales bacterium
GAAAAGAAGTTGGGACTGAACACATTTCTTGGTAAACTTGTGAGCGAAAGAAGTTTTAAAACTGAGTCTTGAATTAAATCGGCTGTGCCGTAGTTTGTGTCTTGATCCTTGGTATGTCCTCACAAACAATTCAATACACGGCAAATAAATTGAATTTCATTTAACAACAATAAAATAAGTTTCTATGGCTGAAACGTTGGGAATGCTTTGTGATAAGCTGACAATTGTAAAGCTGAAGCAATATCACACAGAGGACACTGCAAGGTCGAAGAGCCTTAACAGGCAGGCAACGGATCTGCAGGAGGAAATAGATTGTTATGTGGCTGATGCGGTGAGCGGCAAAATACCTGCGGACAAACTGACTTTTGCAGCAAATAAAGTTTTCAAGAAAGCAGGTAATGATGTTCAGGAAGTGAATGGAAACATAGGCGAAGTTTTTTATCAACTCGCCGATGTAAATTGCCGTCTTTGGCATGAGCAGGAAAAAGTGTATGAATTTGAAAAAGTTCCTGTGGAAGAAAAAGATGTTGTTGTGAAAAAACTCGCGTTACTCAACCTCGAAAGAAATAAATGCATCGATTCTATAAACAGACAATTTGCTGAATTGATCAAACAAAAAAATTAAAGAACTCTAAAAATGCATATACGCAAAAGAACTACCTGTCGTGTTTGTGGTTCGCCGTCTTTAAAAAAAGTAATAGACCTTGGTCCGCAGTATTTACAGGGATCCTTTATAAAACCCGGTAAGGAAATGCCATCCACGCGAAAGATTGATTTGACGCTGGTAAGGTGTAATCCGGAAGAAGACGAAAATGCATGCGGGCTTTTGCAGATGCTTCATTCCGTGCCCCCGGAAATTTTATATGATGCTTACTGGTACAGGTCGGGCACGAATGATACCATGCGGAATCATTTGAAAGAAATAGTGCATTCCGTGACCGAAATCATAAAAAAGAAACATGCGCTGATCCTGGATATCGGTTGCAACGATGGGACGTTGCTTGGCTATTATCCGCCGGTGTTTATCAAATACGGCTGCGATCCAAGCGATGTGGCACAGGAAGTAAAAGACGCTACTGTAGTGCAGGATATATTTCCTTCTGAGGAATTGTTCAAGATCCTGGAAGGAAAACGTCTCGACATCATTACTTCCATCGCTATGTTTTATGACCTTGAAAACCCAGTACAGTTTGTGAATGGGATTAAAAGGTTTTTAGCGCCAAAAGGAATTTGGGTATTTGAAATGAGCTATATGCCCGGCATGCTAAAGATGAACAGTTACGACACGCTGTGCCATGAACATTTGGAATTTTACAGTCTTGCAGTGCTGGAAAAAATTCTTTCCATGGCTGGGATGAAAATATTTAAAGTTTCATTTAACGACATCAATGGCGGGAGCATACGCTGCTATGCCACCCATAGTGAAAACACAAGCTTCGATGAAGCGGAAAACCAAAAGCTCATCGATGCAGTTAGACAGCAGGAATTTGATATGGAACTTGATACCGATAAACCTTATGTCGCATTTCAGCATCGGATTGAAGTGCTGAGAGACGAGCTTCACGAGACTATTTCCAGCCTTAGGCGGCAAGGCAAAACCATTCATATTTACGGTGCATCCACTAAGGGGAATACCATCTTACAGTGGTGCCATCTTGATAACACGCTGATTGATTACGCTGCTGAAAGAAACCCTGATAAATACGGTGCGCAAACGCTGGGCACCAACATTCCCATCATAAGTGAAGCGGAAAGCCGCGCAATGAATCCCGATTATTACCTCGTACTTCCCTGGCATTTTAAACAAGAATTTTTAGAGCGGGAAAAAGAATCAATTGAAAAAGGAACAGGATTTATTTTTCCTGTGCCTGCGGTGGAGATATATAAGAAGTAGGGAAAAGCTTTCTTTTTGAATTGCTATTTTAAATCCCAAATGTAATTATTACATTTGGCGAGGTTAGATATCAATTACCGAAACAATCAAACTTATGAACACAAATTTTCTTCCTGTAAAGTACCTGCGCGCCTTCTTCTTCATGCTTATTTTTTCTACTTTACTCGGCGGTTGTCAAAAGGACAAAAAGCCTACACATCTTCCGGAACCCATCTTGTCAAAAAAGATGCTACTTGTTAAACCAAAATGGCAAGTTGATGAAGTTATCAGGAATATAAATGGGACAAATTCACATTATATAAGAGGTGGCATTAATGATACCGGCGTAAATTACGATCTCATAGAATTAACTTTTAACAATGATGGTAGCGGAACGTACCAGGATGAGGTTGGAGTTACACATCCTATAACCTGGCAGTTTACGTCCAGTGATAATCGGAATCTTCAATTAAATATTGGACCTCCATACGCAACATCTTTTGAATGGAACTTAGTGGAAATTGCGCCCGATGCTTTGCACAATACGACGGCAGTAGGTGGTGGAATTTTGGTATCTGCCCGATACCGACCAGTACTGCGAGATTTCCCGAATAGGTAGTTATAGATAAATTATAACTTCGGGCTTTAATTACAAATACTTCGAACTTGATTTCTGAAATCAAAGGCTTATTTATTAATAATAAGCAGGCCCAGGATAGTATTCACGAATCCGGGAAGATGGTTTTCAATTGCCTGAAATTATCAGAAAAATTTTCTCTGGATTATTTGGAAATAAGTCTTGAGGGAGATCGGACAATTCCCCTGGTGTATCATTTTTATTTCTTCAATTATCACCCATCTACCATGGGTTGGTTAGACACTTCCAAATTGAAGAAATTACCGGGCCCGGTCATTACCATGATTTTAGAAGTATTGCCAGGTGATCCTTTTGTAATGTGCCCGGACAATCATTTTGATGGTTATTGTGTTCTCGATCCTACATTGAAGAGTCACAACAAGAAAATCTTTGCATTCCCACGACCGCTGGATTTGCTTCCAGACATTGGAGAATTTGTTGAAAGCGATATTCCAGTGATAGGATCGTTTGGCTTTGCTACAAAAGGAAAGGGATTTCAACATGTAGTGGACGCCGTAAACAAGGAATTTGACAAGGCGATTGTGAGAATCAATATTCCCTTTGGCGATTTTGTTCCCGAGTCGGAAAAATATGCTCATTATTTAGGGGAAGTCTGTAGAAGTAAAGCGAAGCACGGTGTTGAAGTAGTTATTTCCCACGACTACATGAGTAAGACAGAATTAATAAAATGGTGTGGACAAAATACGCTCAATTGCTTTTTGTATGACAGAAATCTACCGGGACTTGCGGCGACAACAGATCAGGCAATAACTTCAGGGAGGCCCTTAAGCATTTCGGAAAATGATACTTTCAGACACATTCTTTCTTACATTCCACCTTACCCGAAAATTTCTTTGAAAGAATCAATATCTAAATCAATTCCCTGGGTAAAGCAAATGCAGCATGACTGGTCTCCTGCTAACTTTGCATTGAGGTTCGAAGGCATGCTTGCAAGTTTACTTTCCCGTCATGCCTTTAATGAAAACAATATTGGTACATTTGAACTTCCTGTGTTAAAAAATACGTTTGCCAACAGTATTGCCAAGCGGTTCAGAAAATATAAAAGATTTCTCAACCTTCAAAAATTGAAGCGTGTTGTTTTCAAACGACGAAAATTAAGAGATGAGGAACTCGTTTAGAAAATTAGTTAACAAAATTTTACTGCCTTATTCTCAATTGACCTACGCACAGTGTGGTGAAGACTTGATCTTAGCATCGCTGTTCTACAAATTGTCAATTGATAAACCATTTTACCTTGATATTGGAGCGAATCATCCCTCTTTCATAAGCAACACCTACTACTTCTATTTACGCGGAAGTACAGGAGTGTGTGTAGAACCCAATCCCTTTCTTGCGAAAAAATTTGAAAAACTTAGAGGACGGGATATTGTTCTAAACGTTGGGATAGGACAGGGTGATGAATCAGAAGCTGATTTCTACTTGTTTCCGAAAACGGCTCATGGCTTAAGTACATTTTCCAGGGAAGAGGCTGAATATTGGCAAAACACAGGCATGAAAAAATTAGGAAAGATTAAGTATGAAAAGATTATTAGAGTTCCATTACTTAATATTAATAAAGTAATTGAAAGCTATTATAAAAAAGTTCCTGATTTTATTTCTATCGATGTTGAAGGACTTGATCTCGCTATTCTCCAATCCTTGGATTTTGAGCAGTATGCTCCAAAAGTTTTTATAGTTGAAACTCTCAAGTATGACGATAAGCAGGACGAATATAAAAACAAACAGGTGTTCGATTTTATGAGTAGCAAGGGCTATGAACAATATGCTGATACCCACGTCAACACTATCTTCTATAAACATTAAATTTCGTTCGTGACAGCAATCATCTTTGGCGCAGGCGGACAAGACGGATACTATCTTACCAAACTACTGGGAGAACAGGATATCGAAATAGTTGGTGTGTCAAGGAGAAAAGGATATATCAACATTGACACTGCAGATTACGAAAGCGTAAGCCAATTAATAAAGTATCATAGACCTGAGTATATTTTTCATCTTGCCGCAAATTCGACCACACGACATGATGCAATGTTTGAAAACCATGCTACCGTTTCTACAGGAACCTTGAATATTCTTGAAGCCGTAAAGAGTTTTTCACCTGCCACGAAGATTTTCATTTCAGGAAGTGGATTACAATTTAGAAATGAGAATAGGCCAATAAAGGAAACAGATCCGTTTGAAGCAAGAGATGCATACAGTGTGAGCAGAATCCAATCAGTCTACGCTGCCAGGTATTTTCGAACGTTGGGATTAAAAGTATATATTGGATATTTTTATAACCATGACAGCCCGATGCGAACTGAGAGACATATGGCGAAGAGGATTGCTGAAGCTGTTAAAAGAATTGGATCAGGTAGTTCTGAAAAAATTGAAATTGGAGATATTGAAGTTGTGAAGGAGTATACTTATGCAGGCGACGTTGTTAAGGGAATTTGGACATTAGTAAACCAGGAAAGCATTTCTGAAGCAAACATTGCTTCGGGGAAGGGCTATTCGATAAAGGATTGGTTACAAGAATGTTTTTCACTGGTAAATAAAGAATGGGAAGACTACGTAACAATCAAAGAAGATTTCACTCCTGAATATAATCAGCTTGTTTCTGATCCATCTCTTATATTTTCTTTAGGGTGGAAACCGGAAGTCTCATTTCATGAGCTTGCCACAATCATGATGAGCGCCTGATGCTATCACGAAAAAAAATATTACTCGTTCAGCTATTCTCAAATGGCGATTGCCTGTATGCCACGACTGTCGCGAGGCAAATCAAAAATGATTATCCCGGTTGCTATCTTACCTGGGCCATTGCGGACTTTTGCAAATCTATCATCGCCAACAATCCTTTTGTTGATGAGGTAATGGAAGTCAATTCTGTTGCAAAAAATGATGTTGCCGCTTTTAGAAAATTTAGGAAAGAGATTTTTTTGCGTAAGTCATCCGGAGAGTTTGATGAAATATTTATTACGCACATCATGGATACGAACCAGGCAAACTATGACGGTTGTATTCGTTCCACAATATTCAGAGGCTATCCACAACCCATTACAGTTCCTGTTCAGCCGGTATTGAAACTTTCAGATGAAGAGATCATTCATGTAGAAAATTTCGTCAAAGAACATTCCCTGCGACAGTATAAAGAGGTAATACTTTTCGAGTTTGCCCCATTAAGCGGACAATCACAAATGACAAAAGAAATGGCCGTACAGATTGCTGAAACTTTAACTAACAATCATGAAGTTGCTGTCGTACTTTCTTCGGGCAATAAAATTCTACATGCAAATCAAAATATTGTTGATGGCTCTATTCTCACTCTCAGGGAGACAGCAATGCTAACTCATTATTGCAGTTTATTATTGGGTTGCTCAAGCGGTATCACCTGGATAAGCACTTCCGATGCAGCAAAGCCTTTACCAATGATTCAACTATTAAATCCAGATACTACATGGGTGAATCCTATCTCGAGGGATTTTAAACGATTTGGCCTGGACACTTCGGAGGTTATTGAAATAACGGAGGTAAGGGAAGGCTTAGTAGTTAACTGTGTAAAGCAGGCTATGGTTGATTTTGCGATAGCCAAAAAAATATTTAACCAGGAAATACCATTGCGTTTTAACACGACACGCAACATTGTTTACAATCTCCTGGTGTACGCAGAATTTGCGGCAATCTCAAAGCACATCAAGGTGAACAGGGAAGTCTATGGAAATAATATTTCGTTTTATGGAGCAGTACTTTTGGGGTTTATTACTGCTCCATTTAAGTTTGCTTATAACGTTCTAAATAAAAGAATTTTCAATAGTCAGAAGTGAGCAGTTTTGTTTTTTGCTGGAAGATGATTTCCTGTTGCATCATTTCCTTCACTAACATTTCCAGGTCGTACTTTGGCTTCCAGCCTAATTTGGTGTTTGCTTTAGTGGCGTCTCCAATCAGCAGGTCAACTTCGGCTGGTCTGAAATATCTTGGATGAATTCCTACAACCTGCTTCCCGATTGGCAGTTGATAACTGGGGTGGCTGCATGATTTTATAAATCCTTTTTCATTTTCATCCTTACCTCTAAATTCAATTTCAATTTCAAGATTACGAAAAGCCATTCTGATGAAATCCCTGACCGAAGTAGTGACACCGGTTGCCAGCACATAATCTTCGGGAATTTCCTGCTGCATCATCAGCCACATCCCTTCCACATAATCCTTTGCATGTCCCCAATCCCTTTGAGCGTCGAGGTTTCCTAATAATAGCATGTCATCCATGCCCAGCGCGATTTGTGCTACACCAATTGTAATTTTCCTGGTAACGAAACTTTCACC
>JBBSPT010000152.1:0-6814 GCA_038258515.1 Chitinophagales bacterium
TAATGTTCATCAGATTCTGATTTAATTTCGCATCCAACAATTAATGCGTGCCGAAACTATCAGATCATTTCTACCATATCGAATTTTAGCCTTTCTATTTTTAGTTCTCAACGCTTCTGTGCACGCACAGCAACGTGTTGTTACCGGATCTGTTTCTGATATTGAAACAAAAAAGCCTCTATTTTCCTGCAGCGTTTATTCTCTTACTTCCGGAAACGGAGTGATTACCGATGAAAATGGAAAGTTCACTTTTTTAGTTGATAGAAGGACTGACACAATCGCCATATCAATGATTGGGTACAAAACAGAAATGAAGGCGTTAACCAGGGATCAACAACAGACGATAAATTTTGAGGCTGTTCCAAATCCAGCTTCCCTGGGCGAAGTGGTAGTCGCCATTAAGGTAAAATATACAAAGGCTCAAAGGCTTGTAAAAAATGTGATCGAACATAAAGACGCAAATGATGTCTTCAACAATTCATCCTTCCAGGCAAAGGTGTATGATAAGATAGAAGTTGATTTGAAAAACATTCCTGAAAAACTTCAGAAGAATCGCCTGATGAAACCATTTGATTTTGTTTTTGATGCAATGGATACCACGGCCGATAATCAAAAAGTATTGCCGGTTTATTTGTCAGAAAGCAGTGCAGATTTTTATTTTAAAAAAAATCCTGTGCGGGAACGGTATGACTATACTGCAATTAAGAGCTCAGGATTTACCAGCTCTTCCATGCTTACTTATATCGACGGACTTTACAAGAGAATAAATGTATATGACAACAATGTAAAGCTTGTGGATGTCAATTTTATCAGTCCGATTGCTGATAATGCGTTGAACTATTATAAATATCACATTCTTGATACTTTATACTTTTCCAGTCACCGTTGTATCCAGGTTCAATTTGAGCCGGCCCAATTTGGAACAAACACATTCAATGGATACATGTGGATTGCAGACACATCCTATGCGCTGAAGGGTCTCGTTATGCATATGGATAAAAATGCCAACGTCAATTTTGTAAACAAATTTGAACTCTCACAATTTTTCGAACCTGGAGACCAGGGAAAGTTTTATCCGGAAAAGAATATTCTTTACATGGATCTCTCACTGCCTGGTATTAAAAAAAAGATGGGAGCGATTGCTAAGAAAACAACGTTATACAAAAATTCAATTCTTAACAATCCATCTATAGATACAGCATTTAATAAAAAACCGGTCGATGCGAGCATGGTGATCAATGATTCTGCGAATTGGAACGAGCTTCGGCAGGAGCCATTGAGCAACTCAGAAAAGTTTGTTTACCACCTGATGGATACGTTGGTTAAAATACCTGCAGTAGTTACATACGGTAAGATAATTTCAGCATTAAGTGATGGCTACTATACGGCAGGACATGTAGATATTGGCAACATTTATTCTTTTTACACCAACAATTTTATTGAAGGGAATCGCTTCAATTTTGGTTTAAAAACCAATCGTTTTTTCAATTCACATGTACAATTGAAAGGTTACCTCGGCTATGCCACCAAAGACGAACAGGTACGATACCTGGCCAGTTCGCTTTTTGTGCTAAATCCAAAAGCATGGTCAACATTGAAAATCTCTCTCAGTAACGACTTGTATGGTACCTATGATCATGAAGATGAACTCGATCAGAATTCATTGTTTGCTTCTTTTTTGCGAAGGGTCAAAAGTCACATCAGGCTTGTAAACAGCAATGAAGCTGATATAACTTTGAAAAAATATTTTGACAATGGCGTCGGTTTCTTTGCAAAACTCAATCACAGTGTCCTTTCGCCATACTTCAATGTATATTATTCTCACGATGGTTTCTTGCCCTATGTTTATTCAAAACCTGGTGTCAGCAACAATTACCGGGTGAACGAAGCTTCACTTTCTTTGAGACTTTCTCATAAAGAAAAGTTCATCACTCAATATTGGAGGCGCGGCAGCCTGAGCAGCGACTACCCAATCGTGATTCTTTCTTATACTAAAGGGATAAAAGTTTCGGACGGGCTTTTAAAAAGTGATTTCGATTATAGCAAATGGAATTTTAACCTGGAACATAATATTACTGATGGTCGCATCGGCAGGCTATCTTATACGATTGACGCAGGACTTACAAATGGTATTCTGCCGGTGGTATTGCTTGATGTGCAAAAAGGCAACGACACCTATTATTACAATAAGTATGCATTCAACAATATGAACAGGTATGAATTTGCGACGGATAAATTCGTAAGCCTTGCATTGCAGCAGACTTTCGGAAGTTTTCCTTTCAAATATATTCCTGTGTTAAGAAAAGCAAATTGGCGCTCCCTGGTTAGTTTCAAAGGAGTTTATGGGAACATGTCAGAAGCTAATAAAATTGCAAACGGATTTTATGATCCATCCATTGATTATCATTTCAGCATTCCATCAAAAATTCCCTATATGGAAGCAGGAGCAGGAATCGCCAATATTTTACATTTTATCAGGATCGATGCAATTTGGCGCTTGACTTATTTAAACAATCCCGGGATTTCAACGTTTGGATTGAAGGGTAGTCTTGAATTAAAATTTTAAAATGCGGTGGTCGCGAGGCAAAACAATGCCAACCATATTTGCGTATATTGCATTTACCAATTGATTAAAAGCTTTCCATTTTGGAAAAAATACACCTGCAACCAGCATCGCCAATGCTTCTATCCGTTGAACGATTTACATCTAATTTATGAGTGATTCAAGCAATTCTCATCCTGGAAAACTCAAACAATTTGCCGCCACGGCTATCTGTGGTAACGATATTACATCTTCCTGTTTGTACGTGTCGTCTCTCACTATTTTATACGCAGGGCAATATGCATTTATTGCATTGCTGATTGTGTCCGGGGTATTATTTCTTTTCCGGAAAATCTATGGAGAAGTAGTAGGAGCGTTGCCATTAAATGGAGGTGCCTACAATGTATTATTGAATACGACCAGCAAAAGTAACGCCTCAGTTGCTGCATGTCTTACCATATTGTCTTACATGGCTACTGCGGTGATTTCTGCAACAGAAGCAATGAAATACCTGCATTCCATGTTTTCATTCGTTCCGGTCATTATCGCGACGATGGTCATCCTCACAATTTTTTTGATACTTACCGTTTCCGGCATTACCGAGTCAGCTCTTGTTGCCATCATAATTTTTGTAACGCACCTGGTGGTGATGCTGGTGCTAATAATCAGTGCAATTTATTATGTCGCACTAAATGGTTTTGATCTCGCGTCTGTCAACTTCAACACACCGTTGAAGGGAAGTTTATTTACGGTACTCTTCCTCGGTTTTAGTACTGCGATGCTTGGAATATCCGGTTTCGAGAGCTCCGCAAATTTCGTAGAGGAACAGGAACCAGGAGTATTTCCGAAGACCCTTAGAAATATGTGGATCGCCGTGACCGTCTTGAATCCCTCCATTGCTTTGCTTGCAGTGATGGTGCTTCCACTCAGCTCAGTTGGTGAAAACCAGGAGGCCTTATTGTCTTTTATGGGAGGCAAAACAGGAGGTGCATGGTTAGCGTCCGTCATTTCAATAGATGCCACCCTGGTATTGAGCGGCGCGGTGCTTACTTCTTTCGTAGGAGTCGGAGGTTTGCTAAAGCGAATGACCCTGGACAGAATACTTCCCCAAATCTTATTGAAGGAAAATAAGAACGGAAGTTCACCCAGGATTTTATTTCTTTTTTTCCTCCTATGCCTTTCAGTTTTGTTCATTACGGAAGGTGAATTGGGTCCGCTTGCCGGCGTTTATACGATCTCTTTTCTCTCAGTTATGATATATTTTGGCCTTGGAAATTTTTTACTCAAGATCAAGCGATCCAGGTTGCCCAGGCCCGAGTACGCACCTGAATACGCTGTAGCTCTTGCCATCTTTGCCATCATCGTTGCGCTATATGGAAACGTAAAACTGCACCCCGATTACCTTGTTGTTTTTCTACAATATTTTCTTCCGGCAATCCTGATTATTTATCTCTTCTTGCGGAGAAATGCAGTTTTAAAATATTTACTTGATGTTGCCAATAAGATTTTTGATAAAATTCAAAGAATTTCACTAATAAGCCGCTTGCATCTCACAAGGGAGATGCGAAAACTAAACCGCCAGGGCTTTGTTTATTTTACCAAAGCAGATGATATTTCTATCCTTAATAAAGTGATCATTTATGTACAGGAAAACGAAATAACCCGAAACTTGAAAATTGTAACGGTAGTAAATGAAGAACACCAGGTTTCAGAAGATTTCATGCGGGATTTTGAAACGCTTGATAGGGCTTATCCTGACATTAAAATAGAGTATGTAAAAATTAAGGGAATATTTGGTCCTGAGTTGATCGACAAGCTATGCGTTGAGTGGAACATCCCTAAAAATTTTATGTTTATTAGTTCGCCCAGTAACAGATTCTCTCACCGCGTCTCTGACCTCGGTGGAGTAAGGCTGATCGTCTAAAACTCATACGAAAACTTTTCTTTAAGCCGAACTTTTTCCATGTGTCTTATAGATGAATCAAATATCAAATGCCAGGAAGCACCTTCCTGAAATCCTGCAATTCTGAAACTTCTTATTAAACTGCCGGGGATTTAGCTTTCGCAGAATATATTATTATCTTTAAAAAAGTACCATCTGACAAGCCACGCTTACCTTTTATAATTGTTTGAACTCCTCAGAGCATTTACATCAACGATGGTGAGATCTTTCAAAATATTTGTCTGGAAAACAGCTCCTTTTCTACGTTTACTACTGCCGGTAACAGTTGGAATTTTGCTGGAGTATCATTTAAACTTTTCTTCAGAAAATATTTTATTTTATTGCTCCGGCCTTGCTGCGCTGCTGTTACTGTTTGCATTGCTGCCTCTCTCTTACCGTTTTAAATTCAGGACCGTCCAGGGGATATTAATTGCCTTGTTACTAGTACTGGCCGGCTCTTTTCTGACGTGGAACAAAAACATCAGGAATCAAAATAACTGGTACGGAAATTATTATGACACCGGATCATTGGTGGTAGCCTCAATCAGGGAGCCACCGGTAGAGAAAGCGAAATCATACAAGATCGTTGCCACTGTTGATCACATAATTAATGGGGACCGGTCAGTGTCCACCACCGGCGATATCCTGCTTTACATGCAAAAGGGATCTTCTACAGACACGCTTGTCATGGGTGATAGAATCATTCTGAGAAATAAGCTTCAACCCATCACAAACTCCGGTAACCCGGGTGCCTTTGATTATGCCCGTTACGCCGCATTTCATCGCGTATTTCACCAGGCATTTGTAAGGCCAGGTGATTGGGTGGGAGCAGGAAAAACCGATGTTTCAATTTACAACCATGTGATTTTTTCTTTACAAAAAAAGATCAGGACAATCGCAAATAAATTCATTCCCGGGGTTGAAGAAAGATCTATTGCAATCGCCATACTGATTGGATACAAAGTGGACCTGGATAAAGATCTCGTTCAGGCATACAGCAACGCCGGAGTAGTTCACCTGATAGCCATTTCTGGTTTGCACATGGGCATCATTTACAGTATTCTATTTTGGCTTTTTACAAAAATTCCGTTTGTCAAAAAATCACGGCTAAGCCGTCTTATCCTGATACTATTTTGCCTTTGGTTCTTTGCGCTGCTCACAGGCGCTTCGGGATCTGTGCTGCGTTCTGCCTTTATGTTCAGTTTCATTTCGATCGGGCTTGCATCTAATCGAAAATCTTCTATCTATAATTCAATGGCAGGTTCGGCCTTGCTGTTGTTGTGTTACAATCCTTTCCTGCTTTGGGATGTAGGCTTTCAGCTTTCTTATCTTGCCGTCCTGGGAATTGTGATTGCGCAGCGGCCGATCTCGAAATGGTTCTATTTTAAAAATAAATTGTTGAATGGTATTTGGCAGCTTTCATCGGTTTCGCTTGCTGCGCAGATATTCACTTTCCCTTTATGTCTTTACTATTTTCATCAGCTCCCTCTGCTTTTTCTACTATCCAACCTGGTCGCCATTCCATTGATGACAATAGCGCTTTGGCTATGCATTCTGCTGGTGTTGTCGTCTCCTGTTTTCATTCTTGGAAAAATGATTGGAAAAATAATATTTGTCCTGATCTGGATGATAAACCACACCGTGTTTGTCGTTAATGCTATCCCGTTTTCTTTATGGGACAATATCTCAACTACAGCTTTAGAAACATTTTTAATGTACGGGATGGTTTGTTGTTTTCTTTACTGGCTGATAAAGAAGGAAAAGCTTGCATTTAAATTTATGCTCGGATTTTTATTCATCATCACTGTGGTGATATCATTCAACAACTGGCAGTCCTTCCATCAGAAGAAGTTTGTGGTGTATAATATTCCTGCCCATACAGCACTTGATTTTATCAGTGGAGTTAATTACCAGTTTGCAGGGGACAGTGATTTGAAAGTAGATGGAGTGCTGAAAAATTTTCACCTTAAGCCCGGGCGGATTTCATTTATGCTCCGCAGCAAGAGCAAAGCGATTAATGGTCTCTCGGCTTATGAAAATTTTTACCAGTTTTTTGACAAGCGAATATTGGTAATTGATTCTGCTGTCAATTATGAAATTCCGAAAGAACGCATCTCCGTTGACTATATCATTATTTCTAAAAACCCAAAAATTTTTATTCCCCGGGTTGCCGGCGTTTTCAATGCAGGCACCTACATTTTTGATGCATCCAATCCACTGTGGAAAATTGCAAAATGGAAAAAAGATTGTGAAGAATTACATTTGCGTTTTCACTCCGTTCCGGAACAGGGTGCATTTGTAAAAGTTCTGTAAAGTTCTAATTCTCTTCA
>JBBSPT010000153.1:0-6804 GCA_038258515.1 Chitinophagales bacterium
CCTTTAAATTTTTTTAAGTATCCCTGTTTGAATGCTGTAGAAAACCAATTTTTGGATGCAAATGAAATAAACAACGATGTTGATTCTTTGAAGAAAAGTGTATCCGGAAAAGCAATCATTTTTTGAATGCTTTCGAGGCCATTCATCTGCATCGCCAGAAACTATAAATAAAAAAGTATTCCTGCCCGTATGCCTCTGAAAAACGACTATTGCATTAATGCAACACCAAATTTCCCGTCACAACTATTTTCTTCCCCGTCACTACTTTAAGCGTTGTACCCGGTGAAACTGTGTATGGAATGTTCACAATACATTGTCCTCCTGGCGCCGGATCTATGATGATATGACTGCCGTTATAAGTTTCTTTTGGTGGTGCGATTTGATTCTTCCAATTCTTCGAATCGTTCCAGTTTCCGTTCCCGGTAAAAGTATAAGTATTGGCTGCGGCCGATAGCCAAACGCCTGTGATGGCGGATGAATCGGCACTTTCACCTGCATAGGGAAGTGAATAGATATCTTCCAATGTCCTTAATACATTGTAATGTGTGATCCTTTGAGAATAACTTCCCGGTTTTATATCTGCGCCTGTGAAGATCGTACCAATCCCGTTTGAGGATGAACCATCGTCTTCATCAAAAGTCAAAATGAACAGGCTATTATTATCATTGCACCATTGAACGTAGTCACCCAGGTTTGCTTCAAGCCATGCGTCGCCCTCTGCGATTGTTCCGTCATGCATGTCATGGTCATCATCGGGAATGACAAATGCCAGCGTAGGAAGCAAATTAAAATCCGAAGGAAAGTCTGAAAACGGCCTGTTAAATGTTTCAGGAATAGAATTGGGTCCAGTTCCCTGCCAGTTCACCCACGGATTGTGTTTCCTGGAATAGGCGCCCGATGCTCCAATATTGGAACCAACTGCAGGTAACCCTTCAGCGAAGCCGGTAAAACTTAGACCATTTTCGATCAATGCTGCTCCCAGGTTTGCGGTAATGAGCGGAAGTACCGGTGGGAAACCATTAGTAGTTACTCCCTGTTGCGAACCCGAAAACAACATCAGATAATTCGGCTGACTCGGATGAGTTAATCCAAAGGAATTAGTAAACAAGGCACCATGAGGATTACTAATAAGACTGTTAATGTACGGTGCGTCACTATTGCCAATAATTTGATCAAAAGATTTGTTTTCCAGTACCACGATGATGGTATGATCTGGTGGAACTTGCGCCGAAGACCTGCTGAAGGATAATAAGATAATTAAAACAATTTTTGTAGATATTTTCATGGCACGATAATTTCGAAACGAATTGTCCGGCAGACTTGGGAAAACATAATCGTTGTAAAAAACTTCTTTCAAGAGGTTAGCGCTGTTTGACGGAAGACGCGGGATGTAATTGTAAAAATAAAAATTTTAAACTGTTCTTTTTTCTTTACCCATCTTTGCAACTTCATTTATTATTTTCAATATGATAAATTTTTCTCACGTAGCATTATGATGTCAAAAACTCCTGCGCGGAACCTGATTTCGAAAAAAATTGACAGATTTTTTCTGGACCTCAACAGTGCCGTTGCATTCGTATTAAGGTTCTTCAAAGAAGTTTTTCAGCCGCCGTATGAATTTAGGGAAATAGTAAAGCAGTGCTACGAGGTAGGTTACAGATCACTCTTTCTTATCACGCTCACGGGCTTCATTACAGGATTGGTGTTTACCAAGCAATCACGGCCTTCACTCGCGGAGTTTGGTGCATCCTCCTGGATACCATCTCTTGTAGCCATCGCTATCATCCGGGCGTTGGCTCCATTGGTAACCGCGTTGATTTCCGCCGGAAAAGTTGGGTCAAATATTGGAGCAGAGTTAGGATCAATGAAAGTGACGGAACAAATCGACGCAATGGAAGTTTCTGCTGTAAACCCATTTAAATTCCTTGTTGTAAGCCGGGTATTGGCAACGACTTTTATGATTCCGGTGCTAATGTGTTATGCCGGTTTCGTTGGTATGATGGGCGCTTATTTAAACGTGCATCAGACCGAGATGACAAGCCTGACAGCTTTCTTCCAGGCGGCTTTTGAAAAAATTTCGTTTATCGATATTATATCTTCTGTTGTAAAAAGCATTGTGTATGGATTTACGATTGGAATTGTTGGTTGCTACAAAGGCTTTCACGCATCCAATGGAACCGAGGGAGTAGGAAAAGCGGCAAATGCATCGGTCGTGCTATCCATGTTTTTGATCTTTATAGAGGAAATTCTTATTGTTCAGATAACAAACGCTATCAGGTAGATGGAGACTACAAACAAAAGTCAGGGCCAGGAAAGAGTCATCCACATAAGGAATCTTTATAAATCCTTTGGGCTAAATCATGTACTGCAGGGAATTGATCTGGACGTGCTAAGGATGCAGAATGTGGTAGTGCTGGGAAGGTCAGGCACCGGCAAGTCCGTTTTGATAAAAATTATATGTGGCCTTCTTAAGCCAGACAGTGGAATTGTAAACGTATTGGGCGAGGATGTTGAGGACCTTAAGACCAATGATTTGCGCCAGCTTCGGCTGAAGGTCGGATTTTCCTTCCAACACAGCGCACTATACGATAGCATGACAGTACGCGAGAACCTGGCCTTTCCACTTGTTAGAAATTCGAAAAATCTTTCAAGAAAAGAAGTAACGAATGCGATTGAAACAGTGCTGGACGACGTCGGATTACTGAAGACAATCGATCAAATGCCTTCCGAGCTTTCCGGCGGACAGAGAAAGCGGGTTGGAATTGCGAGGACTTTAATTCTTCGCCCGGAGATCATGTTGTACGATGAACCTACTTCAGGACTTGATCCCATCACAAGCATTGAGATCAACAATCTGATAAATCATGTCAGGACTAAATTCAACACGACATCTATTATCATCACGCATGATCTGACCTGCGCTAAATCAACTGGTGACAAAATTGCTATGCTGTACGACGGACGATTCATAAAGCAAGGTACCTTTGATGAAGTTTTCAGTTCAGATGACGAAAGAATTCAAAATTTTTATAATTATAATTTTATAAATAGTTAATGAAAGTTTCAAGCAATCAAAGAGCAGTTATACTCGGAATATTTATTTTCCTTGGCATCGTTATACTAGTTATGACAATCCTCACACTGGGTTCACAAAAAAACACCTTCGCCAGCTCGGTCGTTGTAAAGTCTTTTTTCGGTAATGTGAACGGCCTGCAAAAAGGAAATAATGTTTGGTTTTCCGGAGTAAAAGTGGGAATTATAAAAGCCGTAATACTTCGGGAGAACGGAGGTGTGGAAGTAGATATCAATATTAATGAAGGTTCGGTTCAGTATATCCCAAAAGATTCGAAGGCCAGGCTGAGCACAGATGGATTGATTGGTAATAAGATCATTGAAATTTACGGAGGCACCCAGGGCGGTCCTCCATTGCAGGCTGGTGATGTGTTGGCCAACGATAAGTATTTAAGTAGTGACGAGATGATGAGCACACTGTCAAAAAATAACGACAACTTGCTCGCAATTACCAACGATTTCAAATTAGTCAGCAGCAAAATCGCCAGCGGCCAAGGCTCGATTGGGAAGTTACTGACTGACGATGCAATGTATAACGAGCTTACAGCAACAGCCGGCCTTTTGAAAAGAGCCACGGAAAATCTTGAGCGGGTATCTTCTAACGTGTCCGCATTTGCCACGAAGCTGAACAATAGCGACGGCCTGGCAAACCAGCTCGTAACAGATACGATGGTGTTCAGCCAGCTCAGGAATACGGTTGCTTCTTTAAAAAACGTCGCAGCAACTTCCGACACGGTAATCAACAACCTTCGGACGACTACAGAAAATCTAAACTCCGGCGTTAAGAATTTAAACGAAGGTTTAAGCAACAAAAATACTCCGCTCGGATTACTGCTCCACGATGAAAACGCTGCCAGTAATTTGAAAACCACCTTAAAGAATTTACAATCCGGAAGTCAAAAGCTTGATGAAAATCTGGAAGCGCTGCAACACAATTTTTTGCTCAGGGGGTATTTCAAAAAGAAAGCCAGGCAGGAAAAAGACCAGGGAAAAATTATCTTCGATACTGTTGTATCCCAATGATCACGACCTTAAATATCTATGGCGTTTTTTTTGGAGGCAAATCAAATGCAATTGCTTCATGCTCGAAATGTCCTTTGTGTGATCCATCACAGAATGGCTTTGTCAACGATTTGCCGCAGCGGCAAAGAGAAACAATTTCTCTACCCTGTAAACCATAGTTATTTCCGTTCCTGTCTACGATTTCAAAATCGCCTTCTACTCTCAATGATCCGTTATTGTTTACTGTAATTTTTGTTGATGCCATTTCTTTTTTTCCGAAAATACCGATTTATGCTTTACTGTCCTGATTCAAAAAGCACGGTATAATTTTTTAGGTGTAATGAAAATTGTTTTTAGGAAAAGGAACCGATAAAGGAAGATCAGTTTAACTGAAAATTTGGATTGTTATGAAGGCTTTCATCAGCTTTTATTTTCAGTTCCCACTTCCAGGCCGTTTCCATCATTTCATCCAGCGTGAACGACGGTTTCCAACCGAGCACTTTTTTCGCAAGCGAGTTATTTGCAAAAACGGCCGGCACATCGCCCGGTCGCCTCGGGCCAATTTCATAATTTAATTTTTTGCCGCTAACTTTTTCAAAAGACCTGATCGTCTCGAGAACGGTGACTCCGGTTCCGGAACCGAGGTTAAATACTTCGCAGGGTGCACTATTTTTATGATTTAATAAATATTGTATTGCTAACGTATGTGCATGGCCGATATCACAAACATGAATATAATCCCTTATGCATGAACCGTCCGGTGTGGGGTAATCACTTCCATACACCATCATCTGCTTGTTTTTTCCAATAGCAGTTTGAGTAATTGCGGGAACAAGGTTTTCCGGCTTTCCCAAAGGAAGTTCGCCGATCAGGCATGAGGGATGAGCGCCGACAGGATTAAAATATCTTAGCAGGATACTACATTGCTCAGCATTGCTTGCATTCCGCACTATTTCCTCACCCATTTGTTTGGTGGCTCCATAGGGCGATTCAGCAGGTTTCATCGGCGACTTTTCCGTCACCGGTATTTCATCAGGATTTCCATATACCGTGCAGGAAGAAGAAAAAATAAAGGCTCCAATATTAAATTCCTTCACACACTTCAGCACATTTATGAGAGAGATTAAATTGTTTTCATAGTAGCTTAAAGGATATTGGACTGACGCGGAAACTGACTTGTAAGCCGCAAAATGAATCACTCCTGCGATATCAGGATTTTCCTGGAAAACAGCGAAGGTATCATCGTAGTTACATAAGTCCACCTTATAATGCTTCACATCATGGCCCGTAATTTTTTTCACGCCGCCGAGCAAAACAACTGAAGAAGTTGCGTTGTTGTCCACACATATTGGAAGAAATCCATTTTCGATCAGATCAACAATCGTATGAAGCCCGATATACCCGCAACCGCCTGTAACTAAAATTTTCTTCATGTTACAAAGAAAGAAAAATAAACGAAAACGAGGTGTAAAAGGATAAATTTTATTAGCTCTCTACAAAAAGAGAGACGAGAGCATAGATGCCCGCAGCGAGAAGACCACTGACAGGAATCGTAAGAATCCAGGCCCATAATAAATTTACGGTGATTCCCCAGCGTACTGCCGACAAGCGTTTCGTAGCTCCTACGCCTATTATGGATCCGGCAATTGTATGTGTGCTGCTGACCGGAATGTGAAGCGCCTCTGTAATAAAAAGTGTCAAGGCACCTGCTGTTTCTGCGGCGACTCCTTCAAACGGTGTTACTTTAGTGATTTTCGTTCCCATCGTTTTAATAATCTTCCAACCACCGCTAAGGGTGCCAAGCGCTATAGCTGAATAGCAGGAAATGGGAATCCAGAAAGGCATTGGATCATTTTCTCTGATTATACCACCCGCGATTAGCGCGGCAAAAATTATTCCCATGACTTTCTGAGCATCGTTCCCTCCGTGACCTATACTGAAAGCGGCTGATGAAACTAATTGAAGACGCTTAAACCATTTGTGAGACTTAACGGTGTTGAGCGAGTTAAGATAAAAGGTAAATACCGCCATCACTATCAGGATAATTCCAAGCAATATCCATTTAAAATTTCCAGTATAAAATATGACACGCACAGGGTAGCTTTTAAAATGGGAAAGAATGACCGCATCATTAAATTCCAGGATATTGTAAAGAAAGTACAACACGCACGCAACAATAATGACAGAAATAATTTTTGGCACCGGCCCCTTACGAAAAGAATTAATAAACCACAATGAAATTATGAAGGCCCCGATCATTCCGATCAGAGGGGCTAGAAAAATGAATCCAACAGTTTTTATCACCGGGTCTGCATTCACTGAAATAAGTCCGGCATGGGCAATGGCTGCTCCAGCAAAACCACCGATCAATGTGTGCGAAGAAGAGGATGGAATTCCAAGCCACCAGGTAAGCAGGTTCCAGAGGATGGCTGCAACGAGCGCAGCAAATACGACAGCCATGGTAACATATTCAGGTTTTGCCAACTTCGAGATAGTCTTCGCAACTCCATGATCTTTGAAAATAAAATACGCAACAAAATTAAAAACCGCTGCCCAAACCACTGCCTGGAAGGGTGTAAGCACCTTTGTGGAGACGACAGTCGCAATCGAATTGGCGGCGTCGTGAAAGCCATTTATGAAATCGAATATTAGGGCTAAAGCAATTACAACGATCAGGAAGGTCATGATTCTTAAAATGGTAGTGTGCTAAATTGCCAGTGTGAAAAATAG
>JBBSPT010000154.1:0-6729 GCA_038258515.1 Chitinophagales bacterium
AGACTCAATAAAATTCCGGTAATCATCGATTCTGCCCTCACTATCGGGATATTGGACCAATGCACCAAAGAACCTTTCATCAAGTTCCACTTCTTCAAATTTTCCAAACCGGATCTCTATTCCAGGCGGAGTTGCACGGGTTAGCAAAACTGACTTTGTCTGCGCTAAAACTCTATCATCTACAAAAAACCAGGGGGCTGAAATGTGATCGTGGTCTTTATTTTTCTGATTAAATAGCATTCCCATTGCCTCAGCAGCCGCAGTACCTTCATCGAGTAGACTTGCATTTGCAATCGGCAGCGCTGTAAGATCACTTACCATAGTTTGGAAATTCAGCAAACTTTCTAACCGGCCTTGCGCAATCTCGGCCTGGTATGGAGTGTACTGCGTGTACCATCCCGGATTTTCAAACAAATTTCTTTGAATTACCGGAGGAACAATCGTATCAAAATACCCCTGGCCGATATAAGATTTGAATACCTTGTTCTTATTTGCGATTTCCTTTAATTCAGCAAGGAATTTAAACTCGCTGATGGGAGAAGAAAGCGGAAGATCCCGGCTGAAACGAATGTTTCGGGGAACTGTTCTATCTATAAGTTCGTCCAATGAACTGACTCCAATTTCGGAAAGCATTTGCCGTGTTTCTTCCTCGTCAGGACCAATGTGCCTCCATGCAAACCCCGCAGCCTCTTTTTCAAACAAGTTCATAGTTTATTTTACAGTTTTTATTTTATTGCCATCCTTTGGCCAGAATTTCCCAGAATTTTTTCAAAATGAAGCGGCAAAGTTACGTTGCAAAATGGAGAAAACAGGAATGGCAATTTGAAGTTATCGTCCCTCTGTATATTTACAAAATGAAAGGCGATTTGTTATACAACTGGGAAAAGAAATCTGCCCAAAATCAAAAGAAATACAAAACTTTTCTGCAAAGAGCTGATAAAAAAAGTGTGCTGAATTCTTTGCCCGTTTTGCATGCTGAAGCATTTGAAACAATAAGCTGCCTTGAATGTGCGAAATGTTGTAAAAACTATTCTCCACGATTTAAAACCCCGGATATAAAACGGATTTCCCGGCATTTAAAAATGAAAGAAGGTGATTTCATTAAGACCTATCTTCTGCTGGATGACGATGGAGACTATGTTGTCAAAAGCGCTCCCTGTCCTTTTCTTGGAGAAGATAATTTTTGCAGTATCTATGAACACAGGCCCGGCGATTGCCAACGTTTTCCTTATACTGACGAGGATATAATCTTGAAAAGAGTTCCGTTAACTTTAAAAAATTCATCCTTTTGTCCAATCGTTTATTTTGTATTAGAAAGGTTGACAGCAATAAATTCATGATATCAGATTTTCATAAAAGATTTTACATGTTTCTTTGCGTAATATCATTTCCAAAAAACTCATTTTCAGATTATGGAAGATGTTCAAATCAGCAAAGCTGATATAGCCGAACGATTTATGCGATATGCAAGAATTGACACTCAAAGCGACCCGCAAAGCGGCACTCATCCATCCACCGAAAAACAAAAGGAATTAAGCCGGTTGCTTGCTGATGAACTTAAAGAAATGGGAATAACCGACGCAGCTATGGATGAATTTGGATATGTCTATGCAACAATAGCGTCAAATTCTTCAAAAGAAAATATACCGGTTATTTGTTTTTGCAGCCATGTAGATACGGCTCCTGATTGCAGCGGGCAGAATGTAAAACCAATATTGCATAAAAATTTTAGCGAAAATGACATCGTGCTTCCGAATGATCACTCGCAGGTATTATCCACGGTCACCCATCCCTATTTGCGTAATCACGTTAGTGAAGATATTATCACGGCGAGTGGGAATACACTTTTAGGTGCAGATGATAAAAGCGGAGTGGCTATCATAATGCAAGCTGCAAAATACCTCGTGGATAATCCTGGGATACAGCATGGAACAATAAAAATTCTTTTTACTCCGGACGAAGAAATCGGAAAGGGCACGGCGAAGATCGACATGGAGAAACTGGGCGCCGATTATGGTTATACGCTTGATGGCGGTGAAGCAGGAAGTCTTGAAGATGAAACCTTCAGTGCAGATAGTGCAGTAATCCAGATACAGGGCGTAGCTGCGCATCCCGGCTATGCAAAGAATAAGTTAGTAAATGCATTGAAGTTAGCCGGCGAAGTGTTACATGCATTGCCGACCAACGAATGGGCTCCCGAGGCAACCGAAAAAAGAGAAGGTTTTGTGCATCCGGTGAGAATGGAAGGAACGGCTGAAGCAGCAACGCTGGAATTTATCCTCCGTGATTTTGACCTCGGGAAGTTGAAAGAGCATGGAAAAAGATTGACAAAAATTGCGACAGATGTGGTAAGTCATCATTTAGGTGCATCGGTTCAATGCACCATTACAGAGCAATATCGCAACATGAAGCCGGTTCTTGATGAAAGTCCATGGGTTGTGGAATACGCGATTGAAGCAATAAGGCAGGCAGGGCTCCGCGAAATCAGGGAAAGTATCCGCGGTGGCACTGATGGAAGCCGCCTTAGCTACATGGGCCTACCAACTGCAAACCTTTTTACAGGTATGCAAGCTATTCATTCAAAACTTGAGTGGGTTGGGGTAAAAGATATGGCAAAAGCAGCGGAGACTGTCGTTTGCCTTTGCATGATTTGGGAAAGAAAAACAGAATGAGTTTTCGCGGTGTTTCTCTAACTAAAATCGTCTGTAAAAACGACCGATCAGAGAAGCAAATTTCATTATCCTTAATTTTTTTCTTACCCGGCTTTTTGTTTCATAGGGATTTAGAGGAAAAATAATATTTCTAAAATATGCCCTATCTGCCCTCGTTGGCGGGTAGCCTTTCAGTGCAAGTTTAATAAATTTTTTGTCCCAGGTTTTGGGCCTCCATGTTGCGTGAGACATGATCCATCCGCCTGGAATAAAGTCCATTGCTTCAGGACCGATTTCACTTATCGGGCAACCACTGCACATCGCCGCAATATTAAAAGCATCCTGGTCGCCGCTGAAGAATATATGCTCCCGCGGCAAAGGATGAAAGGACCGGCTGTCAAAACCGTATTGATCGATGGCAATTTCCATAAACTGAGTCCAGGTTTTCAGAAATTCTTTATTCTCCTTTGTAACGCCGCAAAATCCGCTGTTTAGGTATGAGCTTATATTTGACGTTATCGTTCTGTTGTTACTTAATATCAATTTTTCCCACCCTTTCCTGATAGGGTGAGTAGAAGGCATATCATTGGAGGTGACTTCGTGTACCAGGGCCACGCCAAAATCTACCCAACTTTCAAAAAATTCCCAATTGCATTTTATTGCAATATCAGGATCGAAATAAACCAAACCCCTGGAATTCGCGGCAGGGCCATCAAAAAGTTGCAGCATGAATTCTGCCTTATAGTTTGCAAATAGGTACTCCGTAGTGAGCGGGAGAAAATGAATCTGCATGCCATCGGCAACTAATAAGGTTTTACAACCATTCCATGCAATCTTATCGTCTTCGTATGATCCGGAGGCCCATTTCGGGAGGTCTCCCCGGTAGCCCGCGAAAAGCGATCCTCGGAAACCCCGCTTGTAGAGGGAATTTGAAAGAGCAGCCACGCCGAAATGATAAGTTTTTTCAAAGAGAGTGCAAACGGCCAAAGACATAAAGAAGCTTCTTTTTAGAAATAAAATTGCTGAAGGTAGGAAATGAACTCCTAAATCACAATTGCGCTAAATTAATAAGAAGAAGCAAATAGTACTACATAAATGGGACTTGCTAAAAGTGATAAGTCGCAGCGAGGAATCCTGTAACCGTTGATTTCGTTGCGGTACCGTCGCTTTTTTCAAAAATTGCATTTTTTGCGGCGTCCAGCCTGAGTTCTGGAATTATCGTAAGGTTTCCCACCCGGAAATTTGGGGAAAGAGTAAGATCGAAAATGCTGGTCATTGGAGCGCCAACGACACTTTTCTTGTTGTCGAAATATTCTCCACGAAGCGTGATTCCAAACGTGCTGGTAGGATCAGCAGTCAAATAGAGCGCTGATCCCCACCAGCTATCGCTTGACCCCCCGTCAGATTTCACCGTTTGAACTGTACCATTATATCCAATGCTAAATTTATCAGAGACAGCACCATTTAATACCAGATCAAACTGGGAAGTACTGAAAGCACCACCGTAAGACCCCTGGTAATTGAGATAGGCAGTGAGTCTATCATCGGCAGTGGCAGTACTAAACTGCCCTAATGCGTATCTTCTTGAAGGTGCTTCTGCGACAACGTCAGTGGTGTTAGCCACGCCAAGCATTAAGGCGCTTTTCCCGCCGAGTACTATGTCAGCCTTCAGCCCTGTGTGTGAAAAAGGGCCGTAGGAAAACATGTAGTCCATACTGTAGTTACGATTCAGATAGGCATCTGCAAGTTCATAACCAATATGAGTAGCCCATTTACCCATGGATAATTTGAATTTATCAGAAACAGCATAGCTTAAAAAAGCCTGTTTAACTGAGAACAGTGTGGTATGGTCTGGATCACCGTAAGAAAATTCCTCAGCTCTTGAACCAAACCCCAAATCAATTGTTGCGCTTGCTTTGCCTAAGCTATGCTCGGCTTTTATACTCGCCATACCGAGCTGGAAAGAATTCTGTGCATTTGTAAAACTGGTAAAATTGTTGGTAGCTCCTGATTTTGGATCGTTGAAGTTGTATCGAAAATAAACATCCAGAGAACCGGTAATTGTAGGCCTTGGTGCTGTAGAATCAGTTTGAGCCTTTGTCGAGCGAAAACATAAAAATACGAATGCTAACAAGAAAATTTTTCTTATCATTGTTTTAGATTTAAAGATTAAAATGGAAGGGGTTTGGCTTATTAACTTTTCTCAGAAGTTATTTTAAAAGCTATACCCCTTTCGTGATTCGGGCAACTAAGGAAGATTATTTTGACTCTTTGTAACTAAAAGTCTGCGCTATCTGCAGCAGCCCTTTCCCTTTCATTTAGCGCTCCGTTGCTTTTTACAAGTAAAGTGCCCTGCAAATATTTTTCATTGTGCTGTGAAGCATCAAGGCCTTCCTCTTCATCAGCTAAACTTACTCTCATTGGCATAACCCAATTTATAAATTTGAAAATGGCATAGGAAACAATGAAGCTGTAAGAAACTACAATTGCAAGACCTTTCACCTGTGTAAAAAAGAAGGCTGGATTGCCGTAGAACAGTCCGTCACTACCTGCTCCGTTCACGTTGGTTGTAGCAAAAATTCCGGTCATAAGCATGCCTACCATTCCACCGATTCCATGGCAAGGGAAAACGTCAAGAGTGTCGTCGAGAACAGATTTGGATTTATAATAAACAGCTACGTTTGAAATGAGGGCTGCAACAGTTCCAATAAAAATGCTTTGTGGAATTGCAACAAAACCTGCACCGGGGGTAATAGCAACAAGGCCCACAACGGCACCGATGCAAAACCCAAGAACTGAAGGCTTTTTTCCTTTCAGAACATCAAAGAACATCCAGGCAAGTCCGGCTGCCGCTGCCGCAGTATTTGTGGTTGCAAATGCAGAAACCGCGAGAGCATTGGCGCTTAGGGCAGATCCTGCGTTGAAGCCAAACCAGCCAAACCACAGCAAACCAGTTCCAATCAGTACATATGGGATGTTCGCAGGCGGAATTTCGCGGTGCTCGAGATGCACACGCCTTCGTTTTAGAACGATTGCACCAGCTAATGCGGCACAGCCGGCTGAGATGTGCACGACAGTGCCCCCGGCAAAATCAAGCACTCCCATCTTGAACAGGAACCCCTCGGGATGCCAGGTCCAATGAGCAATTGGCGCATAAACAAGTAAACCAAACATCACTATAAAAAGTATGTAAGACGAAAAACGAATTCGTTCAGCAACAGCCCCGACCACAAGACTTGGAGTGATGATCGCAAACATCAGTTGGAACAAAGCGAACAATGTCAGCGGAATAGTGGGGGCCAAACTCCATGGAGCGCCTGAACTCACTCCCTTAAAGAAAAGATGAGTCATAGGATTTCCTATAAATCCTCCAATAGAGTCACCAAAACAGAGACTGAATCCAATGACGACCCAAAGGATGCTGATAATTCCGGTGGCCACAAAACTCTTAATCATTGTGGACAACACATTCTTCCTGTGAACCATACCACCATAAAAGAAGGCGAGGCCAGGTGTCATCAAAAAAACCAATGCTGTTGCTACAATTATCCATGTAACATCGGCCGCGTTATAAGCGCCTTCATCAGCAAAATGCGGCATGGAAGGTATCAAGAGGGCAAGGATTGCAAAAGCCATTAAGACTATAAATGGAATAGCCTTTCCTGGTGTAATATTTTTTATCATATGAAAATAATTTTTTCAAATATATAGCTACAATACTTATTATTTAAATAATATATTATATATTTTTATTTCTAATATTAGATTAAATATCATAAAGCGTTGATTATAAGTAAAAAAGCAAAATATAATGAATATGGCACTAACAATCGTGAATAAAATGTGTTATTCTTATATTTTTATAATATGATAATCGGACGATAAAAAAACCTGCCGCAGCAGGTTAGAAATGACATTTTGCTAACTCTTTTAAAGTTCTTGCAAAATATTGTGATCTTTGGATTCTAACAGAGAATATCCCATTAAAAACTCATCAACCTTTTTTGCACATTCCCTTCCTTCAGAGATTGCCCAAACAACCAGAGATTGTCCCCGGCGCATATCACCTGCCGTAAAT
>JBBSPT010000155.1:0-6713 GCA_038258515.1 Chitinophagales bacterium
ATTTGAAAAAGCTGAATGAATTTTATAATAAATGGATAAATAGTTATCGCGAAGGTCCGCTGCTAATCGTGAATGCAGACGTAAACAAATTTTCTGAAAATGAAGAAGATCTGGGGAAAATAATCGAGCAGATCGATGCCCAGCTTTTCGGCCTTTTTTAAATCAGGACTTTAGGGAGTATTTTAAGGAATTCAATCTTACTTTTCTAAAAAGAAATAGTAATGCCGGTAAGTTTTTACCGGCATTGCTATTAGAAAAAAAGATTTTAAAAATCTATCCTTTTTGAGGCTCGAGTAATTTGAAGAATTGATCCAATTGTGGAAGAATAACAATTCTCGTTCTGCGGTTCTTAGCCCTGTTTTCAGGGGAACTATTATCTACGACAGGGTTATATTCTCCTCTTCCGGCGGCAGCCATTTTTTGCGGATCCAGGCCATATTCATTTTGCAAAATGCGAACAACAGAAGTAGCTCTTTTCACGCTAAGATCCCAGTTATCCAGTAAAACTCCGCTTTTGAATGGTATATTGTCAGTATGACCTTCGACCATGAATTCAATATCAGGCTGGTTCTTCAACACCATTGCTACTTTTCCCAGCACTTCTTTTGCCTGAGGTGTCACTTCATACTTTCCTGTTTTGAAGAGCAGCTTATCTGAAATGTCGATATATACTACTCCCTTATCTACTTTGATATTAATGTCTTCATCTTGCATATTCCCGATAGCGCCTTTAAGATTCATTACGAGTGCGAGATTCAGGGAATCTTTTTTTGCCATTGAGGATTGCAGATCTTGTATGTATAGATCTTTTGCACCGATATTGTCCAATGATTTCTTGATGCTCTCGGCTTGCGAAGAAGATACTACCGATAAACTTTGCAATTGGTTCAAGACGGTGGTGTTATTTTCTTTCAGGAAGGCGATTTGTTTATCCCTGTCAGAAAGCATTTTGTTCAGGTTTGAAATTTCTGATTCCAGAGATGCTTTTGCGTCCCTGCAATTGCTAAAGTCCGTTTGCAACAAAGTATATTTTCCCTGCAATTGATCGTAGTCTGCCTTTGCTGTTTTAAACTTCTTGCTGCTCACGCAGGAAAAAAGGAGCATGGAAAAGGCAAGCGCTACCAATAGAAATCTTTTCATAAAATTTTTTTAAATGTATAGAATGATTAGTAAAAACTGGTTAATTGACGTGTCCTGGACAACATTTTTCCAGTTCAATTCTTCGCATCGAATTTACGAAAAGAAACTTTATTTTTTTAAATTGAAAAGTTAGGAATTTCAATAACGATCCTCACCCAATAATTCAGGTAAACATATTGGTTAGAAGCAATCCTAGCCCGAACATTTTTTAAATGAAGTCTAAGGCTAATAAGGTCATCGCTGTTTCCTATCCATTTTTGAAAAACGTTTTTTGTATATCTCCCTGTACCTCGGGCTATTCACCAGGAAAGCAGAAAATAAAATGACGATCATTCCGGCAACCTGTGATGGACTGATGATTTCATCGGCTATTAGCCAACCAAGTATCAGCGCGATTACCGGGTTCACATAAGCATAAGTTCCTACAATCGCCGCGGGCTTTATAGATAGCAGCCAATTAAATGCAACAAAGGCAATTACCGAACCAACAAGGGCAAGGTAAAGAGTGGCAAGCCATGAACGAAGGCTCACGTCCGAAAAAGCAAAGTTCTTAAGTTCTCCGGTTGAGAAGGCGATAATCAGGCTTGATAACATACCTCCTATTAATTGCCATCCAATATTTGAAAAAATTGCTTTTTGATCCACCCGATTCTTATACAACAACGTTCCTACAGCCCAGCAAATACAACCCGCAAAAACAGCGAGCATTCCAAAGAGTTGCAGCATTGTGGTGCCATTAGATGGGCGGATGTATTTTTCAAAAAGCAGCAGGATGCCGGCGAAACCAGACACCAACCCCGTAAGGATCAATTTATTTTTGAAATAGACATTCCAATTCCTTCGGTCAAGAATGACGTACCAGAGGGGAAGGGTAGAAACAATGATTGCTGCATAGCCGGAAGGAATATATTGTTCGGCCCAGAAAAGGAAACCCTGTCCACCGGTCATAATAATAATGCCGAGCCACAAATTTTTTATTTTGTTTCTTGTACTGATGCTCTCACTTTTTACCCGGGCGATAATGAGAACCGTGAATCCCGCGACCAGGAAACGAAAGGTCGCCAAAATGAATGGGGGCAAGGTTTCAAGGCCAATAACTATCGCCACGTAAGTGGTACCCCATAAGATGTACACAGCGAAAAAGGCAAGCACCAACAGCAACGAAGAGGGTTTTTTATCCAAGTGAAAATGCTTATTTGATCGCTTTATCGATTGATAGGAAAATGAAGATTGCTGCAAAGAAACTGATAATTAAAAACAATTTTCAAAGATTGCCCGGAACCGCTTGAATGGATAAATATTAGAAGATCGGTTCTTCCAACGTTATTCCTTGCGTCGTCAATGGTGTTGTATTTTGGATAAAGGGATTTCGCCAGGCGACGAACGCTGACACTATTCCCATAAAGACCAGGAGAGACAAAGCCTGTGGAAGATTTGATTTTTCCGATATAAATCCGATAACCGACGGCCCGGTGAGGAAGCCAATCAGACCACCAGTAGTCACCATCGCGTATCCTTCGACTGTACTTACACCGGGGATGTTCGCCGAGGTTCTGAAAAGCACAGGAACGATGCAACAAGATCCAAGGCCAACAAGGATGTACCCGGCCATTGCCAAAATAATTACGGGAGCTGTGATCACCACCAAAAAACCTGCGGCAGAGAGCAAAGCTCCAAACACCACGACATTTTTACTGCCAAGCCTGGAGATAAGCGTATCTCCATTGAGCCGTCCGACTGTCATCGCAACTGAGAAGCCGGCATACCCAAGACTAATCAGTGCTTTTGGGGCAAATAAAATCTCTTTAAAATAAATAGCACTCCAGTCCGCCACGCAACCCTCCGCCATAAAGCTTACCATGCAAATAAATGAGATTCCTAAAATTGTGAGAGAGGGAAGCTTGAATGCAGATCGCGAATGGATGATGTCCCTGTTTGCAAGAAGATGTTTCCTGTTAGAGAAAACCACGAAACCAAGGATGGCTGCAACTATTACTATTTGCCATCCTGAAGGAATATGAAATGAAAAAAGCAATGCTGCAACTCCTGCACTTACTGCGCCGCCGAGGCTGTACAATCCGTGGCAGGTGCTCATGAAAAGCTTGTTGTATTTTTTTTCCATAAGGTTAACAGTGGCATTTGCGCTGACACCATTTAAAAAACCAAAAAAGCCAAAACAATACAGGGATACCCAAAGCATTGGCCGGTTCACAGAATTAATTTCTGTAATCATCACAAGACAAACCATTGAATAACCAAAAAGCATCCATTTTCCAACCGGAATTTTACTGAAAAGCCGGGTTGATAAAAGCATGCCACTAATTGACCCTAATGGTGCAAACAGAAGTGAAAGTCCCAATGATCCGTCTGAGAGCCCCAGCCTCGCCTTGATACCGGGTATTGCAGCTACCCAAATACCAAACAATAAACTGTGAACTGAAAATAAAAAGCCTACCGCAAATGCTTGCTTGTTTTTGAAAAATGAGGTAAGATTTTTGAACATGGCGAATCCGCAAAAGAAGATGCGAACTTACGGGAAAATTGAAATGCTTTGCAAAGCTGGAGCAAATATTTGAATAGGTACATCACTTTTTTCAAGGAACAATTTTCTTATGCAATTTTCTTATACATGGGGCATACGTTTTCTTTTTTTGGAATTGTCTCTTCTCCAAGTCTTATCAGTTCAAGAATATTGAACGATTTTGTATGGCAGAATGGACATGAATGCACGTCGCCGGCAGAATCGATATATATACTCCGGCTTCCTGCGAAGCAACCCACACGTCGCTGATGATATCCATGATATAAAAGCGTAGGATACTTATTATATTTCTTTGAATGATTTACTTCTTTAAAAAAATCTTCGAGAATTTGAATATGGCTTTCTTCTAACAGAACATTTTTGCCTTCATAATGTCCAATGCTTCTTGGCTCAAGGAACTGCACAAAATGAACACCAATTTTTTTTGCAAACTCAAAATAGGGTAGCAAATGCTCACCATCAATAAATGCTTTGGTAACACACACGCTTACTGAAGCAACCATTCCTGCTTTTTTTACAGCCATTACAGCATTGGTAGCATGTTCAAAAGAATTTGAATGTCCACGAAAAATATTGTGCAGCTCAGGTATGTAATGGTCGATGCTAATTACCACTCCGGTACATCCTGCTTCCTTAAGCAGGTTTGCATTTTTATCTGTACAATTGAAACCGGAAGTGGCTACCCAGCATTCGCTTTTACCAATTGAATATTTCAAAACTTCAAGTAAGTCTTTTAATCTGGTCATGGGTTCTCCTCCGCTGAGGTGAAATTGCTGAACGCCTTGTTCATGATACAAATCCATCACTTTTAAAAGTTCCTGTTTTGAAAAGGATTCCTTTTGGTTGAGATTATCCCATTCAAAACAATGCTCACAACGCATCGGGCACTTACGGGTGATCGCAAAAAAGGCAAAGTATGTTTTTTCAGGATAAACACTTTCTGGAGTATGTCGCTTCAGTTCATTAATACAAATTTGATTATAGGGTGTGGAAGGCCACCCGGGAGAATATATATTGAAATAATATTTACCATCCACCCGATAGAGCTTTGAAATATTTCCGGCCCAAACATTTCTTCGCAAGCGGATCATTGTCTTATATGTTTTCCATATAACTAATGGTTTTCGAAGCGTGATGCAAGCGAGACAAAAGAGTTGTAATTTGATTGCCCAAAGGACTAAGGTCTTTTCAATAATTCCACAAGCATTACTATCAGCACATTCATTTTCATCAACAATATTTATTGGCGTATATTTTTTAAGACTTGATTGTACAGGTACTATAATTGTTTCCATTTTCTTAATTTATCAATTTGTGATTAATTGGGTTTCGATCATTGAAGCGCTAATGATGCCATAGATGTTTTGCTGAATTTTTTATATAACTCTACGCTGAATGCAGGGAAACCATTTGGTTTTTTAAATTGATTCAGGAAAGTAATGTTGGGAGCACCTTTATAGTCCCTTACATGTGTATAATATCCTCTTGTATGCAAAATGTAAGACCTGGATTCATTTGGCCTTTGCTGTTTACATTTGTATTCTAATGTTACATTGTTTCCGGGTACAGGCTGTTCAAGATAAACACCATCCTTTTTCATTAATACAGGTAATACATTCTTCCCCGTCTCATCCGTGGCTACTGAAGGAGAAACGGATTCAACTGTAAAATCCTTTTCTTCGGAAAAATCTATTGCAGCATAGTCAATTTCCCAAAACATAAATCCACTGCTCAGTTTTATTTTTATTGAATTCCCTTTAATATTGGAAACGTCAACTGGCACAACAATTTCACGAGTGGCTAAAGGCCCTATAGTTGTTACTTCTGCCACCTTTTCCCAGGCAGCATTTTTTTCAATAGAAACAGTCAGCGGCAATTGTTGGTCTTTTGCCCAATGTAAAAGTTTGGAAACCGGTGTTTTATTTTGCTTTTTAATAAAGGTTGGGTAATAACTTCCAAAACCTTTTGCCATTTCTCCATACAGGTAATCGAGCCAATACGAATTTTTTATTGCAAGAACGAGCTTTACTTTTCGTGCATCCACTGGTTTATCAAATTCTGTAATCACGAAGTTGTTTGCATTTGTAGCAAGGGTATCATCAAAATACAAAATTGAATTGTCATCTTTCTGCATTAATGGTGCTAAAGCATCTTGACCGTTTCCCATCCGGGCGTCCAATGGTGATTGGGGCTTTTTTATAGCATATAAATTTCCTTTTTCATCGGAAAGAACTTTGGTGTTTTTATCATGAGTAACCACGATGAGATCTGCAAAGTCAGTATACTGCCTTTCCTTTAATTCGTTGCTGATTTTGAGCTGCAATGTTCCATTTGGAGTTGGCTGCATTCGTAAAGGCATATAATCATCTCTTGACAGTTGCGGATAAATGGCCCCACCATATATTTCACCCTGTAAGGAAAATTCATTGTTGTTGTACGGACTTACAAAGGGACAAGAACTTTTTGTGAGTGCGACAATGATTCCCACCACGGCAAGAGCGCCGACCGTGTAGCCAAGTGCTCCGATAACGTAACTGTTTGTCGTTCTCTTTGTATCCTTTGTAATTACTTCTATTTTTTCCACCGTCGAAAGATCAAGAGTGTAACTGCCGATATTGATTGAATCTGGATTTTTTACAAACAGATGTACTTCATTTAACACCGCACCATCATTTAATTTTGGGATGTACTTCATGTTTCCATTTCTTCCATTGGAAAGGTGGAGCTGATGATTTTCTGGCAATGGAGCCAATACACACTTCAGGGATTTTCTATCCTCACTTAGAACCAGCTTTGACATTCTGTAAGCATCTGTACCACTACGCAGAATAAAATAGCGGTTTTGATTTGCAAGGCTGTCAACCTTTTTTCCCAGTGCTGTGGGATGTTCGGTTTTTGTTGCTTTGTAATATTTATTACAGGCGACTGTCAAAAAGATAGAAGCTGCAAGGATTGACGATAAAAAGAATGTTGATTTTTGCATGCGATTTGTATTAAAGTATTAAATCCAAATTGTAAGAGATAAACCAAA
>JBBSPT010000156.1:0-6695 GCA_038258515.1 Chitinophagales bacterium
CAGAAAGTCATCCGATACAATTAATTAATAATAAAATGGCGCACCAGAAATTGGACTATATACATTTCAATCCTGTAGAAGCCGGGTGTGTTATAAAAGCAGAAGAATGGACATACAGCAGTGCAATTGATTATTATGGAGGTAAGGGGCTTTTAGAAATCATAAAGCTTGACACACTACTTGTATAGTGTTACTTTAAAGGCACAGATACGCAACCGCACAAAAGCTCCGCTGCATATCTGCGCCAGTCGGGGTTAGAAAATAATTGTGAGCTTAGACTTCGAGAAACATTTTTTGACCAAAAGCTGAAGTTTTTGTTTTATCTATTTATCAACTTCACTTCTACCCTCCTGTTCTGACTATTGGCAGCCTTTGAAGTTCCTACAACTGCAGGATCTGCGGAGGATAAAGATTTGATCCTCATCTGTTTTTCACTGACTCCCCAGGCTTCCAGGTACCTGGCAACATTTTGTGCTCTTTTGAAAGAAAGCAACTCATTGGTTTTCTTCGATCCCGTTGGATCGGTGTGCCCGGTAATCATTGCTCCCAACGTAGAATCCTTTCTTAAAATCTCTGCGATGAAATTCAGGCGGTCCTTATAGATCGTTTCTACTTCTGATTTTCCAAGACCAAACAAAATGAAGTCTGCAGGCAGTTTGGTATAATCCATTTTAGAAGCCGTTATAATTTTCATAGTGTCAGGTTTTATCGCGCCGGGTTCTGCTTGTTCAATTTTCACAGGGTTCGCACCATCAGCAAAAACGCCAGGCATTGTTTCGCCAAATGCATCGGCTACTGCACCATGAATATAAACAGTATCAACCCTTATCTCCTGGGAAGGGTTCATTTGATCACTATAATTAGAAGAAGGATTTTGCTGACCCGAACCTGAATAATATTGTGGATAATCATGCCGTCCCTGGTTGTAAGGAATATATTGTTGTCGAACAACAGGAGGATTACTTTGTGAATAATATTGTGGAGCCTGGCGCGGAGCAGGCTCATAGGTATTATAGGAGCGACTCCGGGAATCATTGTTCCTATCGAAATACTGCTGCTCTCTCGTATCCGAGAGTCGCTCGTTTAAACGATTGATATCGTTTGCAAGCTTCTGTGATTGTTGAGCGTACTGCCTGTATAGTTCATCCTGCCTTTGACGATTGAGTTCCAAATTTCTATTTGAAATAGAATCAATTCCTCTTGTCTGCGCAGGATAATTTTGGTTAGACATTTCACGACGATAGATTGCTTTATCGTCCGCAACAACAGCCGCTTCCTTTGTCTTATCAACAACAACGGTGTCTCCGGGCTGATTCTTTTTAACAACTAACGTGTCTGTCGATTGCTGCTTATCTTTTTTTTTTACGCTTTGAATTGTTTCTGTTTTAGCAAGGCTTTTGTTATTATCTACAGCAGAAGTATTTCTAAACGCCGCCTGTGCTCTTTCATCGTCATTTTGATCATTTTGCCTAGCAGCGATTGCACTGTCTGAGCGCATTTCGTTGGAGCTCAAATTTTGACGGCTGTCAGTTTCCATCCCAGCATCTTTTTGTAAATCAGAAGCGTCCATCCTCGCTTCAGACACCATCGCACTGTCTCTTTGTAATTTATCAGTTTGACTTTGCGGTAAAACGTTCATTGAGCGATCGCGGGAGATAGTTGTGTCTGCGTCCATGCTCTTCTGCAGTTCCTGCATAGAGCGGATCAGCGTGTCTAACTGCTGTCTTTTCACCGCGAGACTGTCTCGTGTGGCTCGTGCAATACTGTCTTGTTTAGCCTGCATTTGCAAACGTTGTATCTCCATTTTTTGGACATACAAACTGTCGGCAAAATAACCGGGAGAAGATTGCACCGTTCTATTCTCAGGATTACCGTTTCCCGGAGAATTATAATAATTGTTTACGATAATAATATTCCCGCCTGAATTGGGTTGGCCATAAACCTGTCCGTTTTTGTAATCCACGATAGCACGGCTGTCGCCTGAGTTCTTAGCCTGTTTTTGTACACTTTTTTCATCTCTGCTACCGGCGGTTTCCATTTCTTTTGTTTCCTCATCTTTTGACAAATTAACTTTCGAAGGACTGCTTATTTCCGTTTGATCCCTGTGAAGAAATTTGTCCATCAGTCTCGACGATTTAGTTGGCTTTCCATGGGTAAATCCAACTTTCAATCCAACATGTACATCGGCACCCCGAAGATTATCCTTGAATAACATGGATGGCAGATTGCTGCTGCCAAAAAACACAGGCCCTAAGCGGAGCGTAACGCCCAGTGTGTTTTTTGAATAATCAGTGAAGTCATTCTTTGTTGAAATATAATAGGGAAAATAAATTCCGAAATGCCGGCTTTCATATCTTGGGGTGATTGCATAAAATCCATAGTTGTTGAATCTAACGCCTTTGCCACTTCCAATCTGCATTGGCCAGTAAGACATCACATTAAGAAACAAACCCTTCACAAACTTAACATCAAGCTGAGCGCTGAGTGCAGTTGGAAGATAAACATTGTATGTACTCGCATCATTTGGATCTGGAGTCACGCGGTTAGCGAGCGCAGTATCAAATTGATTGAGGTTAGGATAATTTGCATTTTTCAAATCCCATCGGTCAATATTTGCTCCGAATGAATTAACATTCGCCGGCTTATTAAACTGGAACATACCGACATCGAGCAACGAGACACCCAGTTTAAAAATGTATTTGTTTACATCGCGCCTATCTTCCACGTATGACTTTTCATCGTCACTCTTTATGTATTTAAATTTATCGATGTTGCCTCTGTATTCATACACAAGGCCAGCGTCAAGTCCGAATGAATTGGCGTCTGGGTCAAAGTTCCTGTCAAATATTTTATTGAAGTCTGCATTTTTATTGTGACTGTATTGCACGTTGGGGCTGGAAAAATTGAAAGTACTGTCACCGTTAACCTGCATAGTCAAATTGTTGCTCGCAAGATAAATAGACGAAACGCCGGCAAGATACTTCCCGGTGATCGCGCCTTTCAAAAAATGATTTCCCGACGAATATAACACCCTTCCTATCGTAAGTCCTGCTTCCGCCCAGCTTAGCGAGTTGATACTAATTCCCGATGCATCGATCGCAGTATTATTTAACGGCGGATGGTAAAAGTCATTGAATGCAAGATTTGCAAGTTCAGTGCTGATACCACGCCCCTGGGCAATTGTCCTAAATTGAAGGTTCAATGCAATGGCAGATTTTTTTCCTGTGGTAGCCATGAAACTAAAAGGTAACTGAACCCTGCTCTGAACATTGAAGAAAGCTTTTTCATTCGGGCCCAATGAAGCCTCAGACAGGTATTTGTCTTTAAATTCTTTATAGCTGTCGAAATTATTTTTATTGAATTTTAATATCGCATCCTTATCAACGAGAAAGTAGTTGTTGTCAAAACTTAAATCGGTGGAGATCAAATTGATGTCAAATTTATGCCTGCTATCTACGATGCTTGCCGGTTGTAAGGACACTCCTGTGACGCCGGCATAGTTACCGGTACTTAGTCCCAAAAAATCCTGGGAAAAGTTTTTAGAGATAAATAGAAACGAAAAAATACAGAATAAGAATAAATGTTTTTTCATTAGGGGTGTATTTGTAAAAAGAATAATTTTTCAGAGATTAGCAAACTATTATTATGCCATCTATAGTGAGAAACATAAAAACTGCGAAATAGTTTAAGTTACCGGCTAAACAGAACTCAACAACTAAAAAAAAGAGTAAGCGCTGCAAAGTAGGAGCGAGTGTTGCAAAAAAAAGTCATTGCGCACGACCAAGTTTTTTCGTGGTATCGCGAAAGTGTGAAATTAAATACTCACATGAGAATCGAAAGTGAATGATGCTATGAATGCTATGAATGAATTTCGAAGAGTATGCGCCTCGCCAAATATGAAGGCTTACAAATACTTCAAGAATATTTCATCGCAGGGTATATTGTGAAATACCGGATCCACATCAAATTTAAGATTCGGGGGATCTTTGTAGAAAGCCGAGTCCTTACTGTTGGCAACTGGCCCAATGCCTCTCAGCAAATCTTCATTGTGTTTTAAAAAATAAATTTCCATGACACTATTAACACCTTCTGAACTGAACGTGTACCAAAGCTGCAACGTATCTCCATGAACCATTCCCTGCACAAATCCCTTGCTGGCGTCTTTTTCATAATTTTTGAAGGAGAGACGACCCGAAAGTTGCTCTCCCTGCTGCATAAGTTGCATCAGTGAAGTGTCTCGCCCGAGCACTGCCCTGTAACAGCCACTGACGCTAACCTGTTCCTGTTCATTCTTCATGCCGGTGACAGAAGTGTCAATTTTCATATTTTCGGAAGTGCCCCGGATACCGTTCTCGTTTGTGTCAGATGAATTCGTGCAGGAACACATTCCTAACAAAATGATCCAAAGAGGAGTTAGACGCATGACAATAAGAATTATAATTAAGTCCTAATTACGCAGAAGGCAATTTAATTGTGACGGATAAAAGTAGGTTTTCTCTGGCTCAGTTTCCGGTGGCGACATCATCGACCAGCATGTGTAGCCAAATTTTTTCGAATAAAATCTTCACTGTTCTTTATTTCGTGAAGATTCTATCCGAAACGATAAACACTTCCGTTATTCCAGCGGTTTATTTTTTTTAATTCGATTTGCTGACGGGCGCATCATCCGAAGCAGCCTGGTTTTCAGGGCGCAGTCCTCTGACAGTTTTTCCCGCCTGCCATAGTTCACTATCGTTCAGCTCCTTCAACTCAACTTCAAGTTTTTCGCGGTAGTCTGCTTTACTATTACTTTCAATTGATTTGGCTGCCTCCTTCCCTGCAGCTACGCTTTCATATAATTCATTAAAAACAGGAAGCGTAGCATCGCGGAATTTCTTCCACCAATCCAAAGCACCGCGCTGTGCCGTTGTAGAACAATTAGCATACATCCAGTCCATTCCATTTTCTGCAACCAACGGCATCAATGACTGTGTCAGTTCTTCAACCGTTTCATTGAAAGCCTCAGAAGGCGAATGTCCTTTTTTACGCAGCACTTCAAACTGAGCTGCAAAAATTCCTTGTATCGCTCCCATCAGCGTTCCTCTTTCGCCCGTGAGGTCGCTGTAAACTTCTTTCTTAAAAGTCGTTTCAAATAAATATCCTGAACCAATGGCAATGCCGAGCGCAACTACCCGGTCAAATGCCTTTCCTGTGGCATCCTGGAAGATTGCATAACTGCTGTTTAATCCGCGTCCCTGCAAAAACATCCTGCGCAGCGAAGTGCCTGAACCTTTTGGTGCGACCAAAAAAACATCCACGTCGGCGGGAGGATTAATGCCCGTCTGGTCATTGTAAGTAATTCCAAAACCATGAGAGAAATACAATGCCTTCCCGGGAGTCAAATGTTTTTTTACGGTAGGCCACATGGCAATTTGAGCGGCATCGCTTAACAGGTAACAGATGATTGTTCCTTTTTCCAATGCTTCTTCTATTTCAAAAAGTGTTTTGCCTTCCACGAATCCGTCACGCACAGCCTTGTCCCAACTTTTAGAATTTTTCCGCTGTCCAACAATTACGTTGATACCATTTTCCTTTTGATTTAATGCCTGGCCCGGACCCTGAACTCCATAACCAATTACTGCCACCACTTCGTCTTTCAACACTTCCTGTGCTTTTGATAAAGGAAACTCTTCGCGGGTAACAACGTTCTCTTCGGTGCCACCAAAATTTAATTTTGCCATTGTCTTTTTTTTATTGTTTTGTTTTTTGATTATGATTTACTTCCGGGTTTTAATATTGATAATCTTCTTAATCACCATGCGTAAAATAACATCACATACTAAAGATCTCCTGCTGTTTATCAAGATATTCGTTTTCAATAACTTCTTCGCCTGGCTGCATGCTTTCAAATTCTTTAACCTTGTCATGGAAACCCTTGCTCTCTTTGATGATCGCCACCCGTGCACTTCTTACAAATTCGATCAGGCCATAAGGCTCAAGAAATTTGACAAGATTATTTGTTTCTTCCCGGTGCCCGGTCGTTTCAAAAACGATGTAGTCTTTCCGGATGGCTACGGCCCTGGCACCAAATTGTCTAAGCAACCTCTCAACTTTCACTTTTTCAGAGATTGCTTCGGTCGGTACTTTATACAAAGCCATTTCCTGCCAGATGATCTCATCATTGGTATTGTAATATGCTTTTAAAACATCGACTTGTTTTTCGATCTGGCGAACAAGTTTTTTTACAACTTCCTCCGTCTCATCAATTACGATGTTGAAGCGGTGTATGCCATGCACTTCGGAAGGAGAAGTGTTCAGGCTTTGAACATTGATTTTTCTTCTTGAAAAAATAATTGCTATCCGGTTCAGCAGACCAATCTGGTCTTCGGTGTAAACGGTTACTGTAAATTCCTGCTTTGACATACTACAAATTTTTATTCATTCATTTTTAAAATTATGTTCATCACACAAAAACATAAGTTTTTTCGCAATTCTTCTACACTTTTTTCTAATGCGCTGCTACTTCTATTTACTGTTTATTTTCCCCCACCTTAAATCAGCCGAAACTTTTACAGAGATTATAACGCCTGTTGACCAATTCATTTTAGCCGTAACTAAATCTTTCCTGAGTTCAATCTCTCTTATAAATTCCGCTACCCTGTCTTTATGGCCAGTTGGCCAGTTAGGCTGTTTCGCCATATCGTCGACGATATAAA
>JBBSPT010000157.1:0-6692 GCA_038258515.1 Chitinophagales bacterium
CTGGGGAGCTACGCTTATTAAATGGGCCTACAATACTGATTAGAATTTCCTTCCAGTTTCCACCTGATTTTCATATTTCCGATTTCCCACCATAATTTCCCGGATATTTGTGCAATAGTTTTAATACCCGCCTGTATTGCTTATTCTTAGCCAACTTAAGTTTTTTCTAACATCGCCCGGCATTTAGGAACGCTATTTGAGACTACCTGGTCATCATTAAAGCAATTATTATGGATAAGAGAGAAAAGTTGGAAGTCATGGAAAAAATAGTTCGTGAGTTAGATGACCTGGTCAACAGCCAGACCGCTATACTAAAAAAAGTGGCCCAGATAGAAGCGGAAAATATTAATCATGGAAACAGGCTGCTTGAAAAGCAACTACCGGACATCTACGCCAGTTCTGAAGAAACGTTGAATGCAGCAACATCCATCATGGAAGAATTTACCGCTGCCAGGGACAAATTTATCAAAGACAACAAGCTGGATGAAGTTCCTATTGAATAATTCAGGGCCGGCCTTTCAATAGATTACCGGGCTTGTGCCGGCTGAATACTATGAAATCCGTTGCGGGTATTTTGGCAACATCGTTTTGCCGCAACATGGTCACAATCTGACCGCGGTGATATGTCTGGTGGTTAAAAACGTGCAACAGCATTTCATATACCGGAGTCTTAAAAAATTCCTTTCTTGAATTGTAATAATTGAAGACATGGGAAAGTTGTGCATCATTAGATTCTTCAATCCATTCATTCCACTGGCGCGATAAAGACAAAAGTGCCCTGGACAATTCTTCAAAATTTTCCCCAAACGTTTTTCCCGGGAATTCTACATGTTCTTTCAGTTTCAGCCGTTGCCACCAGATGCTTTCCACATCCATTAAATGAACAACGGTCTTATAGATCGTTCCAAAACTTGAGTTCATTTCTTTGTATAAAATTGCTGCCGGAATTTGTAGAATTTTGTCAGTAATTGTTTTGTTTGCCCAAAAATTATAGGAAGAATATTGCTGAAGTAGTTCCTTCATGTTTCGGTACATTTGCCCAAACTTAAAACACATTTTTTAAAAACGATGTTATTATCGGATGCCCACTAAAAAAAAACTATCAGGATTCACTTCCACTGCCATACACACAGGAAATAACAGGGACTACAATCAATCGCATCTTACGCCAATATACGCAAGCAGCACTTTTGTTTTTGACAATGCCGAACAGGGAATGCGTCGTTTCAACGGAGACGAAAAAGGGTACATTTATAGCCGCTGGGGCAACCCCACGATGGACGAAGTACAAGACAAAATTTCTGCACTTGAAAGTTTTAATATTGAAAAGAACGGGGAGCCACTGAAGCTTAAAACTTTTTTGTATTCCAGCGGAATGGCGGCCATCACTTCACTCATACTGGGGAATCTTAAGAGCGGGGACAAAATACTGTCACATTTTTCACTTTATGGCGGAACGCAGGAACTGATGGAAAAAGTCTTGCCTGGTTTAGGAATAGAAGTCATCATTGTGGATCTAAGAGATTTGAACAAAGCGAGGGAAGCGATGTCGATTGACGCCAACATAAAAATGCTCTATCTCGAAACTCCTGCAAATCCAACCATACAATGTGTCGATATAGAGGAACTCGCAAATATGGGGAAACAAAACAATTTAATCGTTGCGGTTGATAATACGTTTGCCACTCCCTATCTGCAGCAGCCATTCCGGTACGATGTAGATTATGTTTTTCATTCAACCACAAAATTTTTAAACGGTCACGGCACCGCCATTGGCGGCTCTTTGTCCGGGAGGGATATCGGGCACATGGAAACCAGGATGTCCAAAGTTCATCGGCTTCTCGGCGGAAGTGCCAATCCATTTGATGCCTTCCTTCTATCGCAAGGAATGAAAACGCTGGAACTAAGGATGGAAAGACATTGCGCGAATGCAGTGCTCGTTGCGCAATTTTTAGACCAGCACAATGCGGTAAAAAAAGTGAATTACCTGGGGTTGGAAGATCACCCTGATCGAGCCACTTCCCTAAAGCAAATGAAGCACCCCGGTGCGATGATGAGCTTCGATATGAAGGGAGGATTGGAAGCCGGAATTAAATTTATTAATAAGTTGCAGATGTGCGTTAGAGCGGTTTCTCTTGGTACCTGCGATACGTTGTTGAGTCATCCGGCTTCTATGACGCATTACGGAGTACCAAAAGAAAAGCGTGAGCAATACGGAATCACTGACGGACTCATAAGAATGAGTGTGGGCATTGAAAATGTCGAAGATATCATCAGCGATCTCGACCAGGCCTTATCTTAGCGTTTCAATAAATTATGCCGGTTTATATTTTGTTTTTTTAAATAAAAATTAATGGAAATCCTGATCCGAAAAGCTATCATGGATGATTGTCTTCGAATGATGGAACTGATCCATGAGCTTGCGGTGTTCGAGAGAGCTCCGAAAGAAGTTACCGTTAGTTTCGATCACTTTGTAGAAAGCGGGTTTGGAGCAAATCCTGTCTGGTGGGCCTTCGTGGCTGAAGTCGATGGAGTAGTTCAGGGCTTTGCTCTTTACTACATAAGGTATTCAACATGGAAGGGTCAGCGAATGTATCTTGAAGATTTTCTCGTTAATGAAGAATTAAGGGGCTATGGCGTTGGAACGTTATTGTTTGACCGACTGATCCGCGAGGCGAAGGAGAAAAGGTTCAACGGAATGGTTTGGCAGGTTCTGGATTGGAACACGACCGCAATCAATTTTTACAATAAATATGAAGGAGTTGAATTTGACAATGGCTGGCTGAACTGTTCCTATCCACTTAATGATTGATCACGGGGGTATTAAAAAAAAATTCCAATGGCTGAAAAAATAAAAATGGGGACCAATGGAAGGTTGAACGTTCCTGATCATCCTATTATTCCATTCATAGAAGGTGATGGGATTGGTCCCGATATCTGGCGTGCAAGTGTCCGCGTTTTTGATGCTGCAGTTAAAAAAGCTTATGATGGCAAGCGAAGCATTCAATGGCTGGAAGTGCTTGCCGGAGAAAAAGCATTCCAGCATTCCGGCGAGTGGATGCCTCAGGCGACCATGGATGCCTTCAGAGAATATATCATTGCCATCAAAGGTCCTCTAACAACTCCGGTGGGCGGTGGCATCAGGAGCCTAAATGTCGCGTTGAGACAAGAGCTCGATTTGTTTGTCAACCTGCGTCCCGTAAGATATTTCGAGGGTGTGCCCTCTCCAATGTGGCAACCGGAAAAAGTGAACATGGTGATTTTCAGGGAAAATACTGAAGACATTTATGCAGGGATTGAATTCATGACAGGAACTCCCGAAGCAAAAAAACTATTGAAATTTTTGCAGGAAGAACTATCGATAAAAAAAATTCGTTTTCCCGAAACATCCTCATTTGGAATAAAGCCGGTTAGTAAAGAAGGATCTGAAAGATTGATTCGCTCCGCCATTGAATATGCCATTTCAAATAAGCTGCCTTCTGTAACTTTTGTTCACAAAGGAAACATTATGAAGTTTACGGAAGGTGCATTTAAAAATTGGGGCTATGCACTTGCCGAACGGGAATTTGCAAACGATGTGTACACGTGGAATCAGTGGGAGGCTACAAAGAAAGAAAGCGGGGAGGCTGTTGCAAATGAAGAGATGCGAATTGCAGGAATAGGAGGAAAAATAATTATTAAAGATGCTATCGCAGATAATTTTTTACAGCAAGCGTTACTTGTACCACAAAATTATTCAGTGATCGCCACATTGAACCTTAATGGCGACTACATCAGCGATGCACTGGCCGCACAGGTTGGAGGAATTGGTATCGCACCCGGGGCAAATATAAATTTCCTTACGGGCTACGCCGTTTTTGAAGCGACCCATGGAACTGCTCCAAGATTTGCCAACACTAACACGATGAACCCTTCTTCCGTAATACTCAGCGGCGTCATGATGTTCGAATACATGGGCTGGAAAGAAGCAGGCGAATTAATAACCACCGGGCTCGGAAAGACGATCAGGAGTAAAAAAGTAACCATCGATTTTTATAACCTGATGAAAGATGCAACCTTGTTGAAGACAAGCGAGTTTGGCGATGAGATTATCAGGAATTTATAAATGCGATCTGAAATAAATTGATTTGCATTAATTTCCGCAAATAAAAATGCAATACAGAAACTGAAATTTTGAAAATCAAACCTGAAGTAAATGACTAAGATTAAAGTAGCAAACCCGGTAGTGGAACTTGACGGCGATGAAATGACCCGCATCATTTGGAAATTCATCAAAGATGAACTCATATTGCCCTACCTCGATGTGGATATAAAATATTTTGACCTTGGCATTGAAAGCCGTGAAGCAACAAACGACCAGGTGACCGTTGATGCGGCAAACGCAATCAGGAAATATGGTGTTGGAATCAAATGTGCCACCATCACTCCTGACGAGCAACGGGTAAAGGAATTCAACCTGAAACAAATGTGGAAAAGCCCGAATGGTACAATAAGAAATATCCTTGATGGCACTGTTTTCAGGGAGCCGATTGTGATTAAAAATATTCCAAGGCTGGTAACAAACTGGACTGCTCCTATTATTATAGGACGTCACGCTTTTGGTGATCAGTACCGCGCCACCGACACCGTAATAAAAGGGAAGGGCAAGCTTACGATGACCTTTACGCCGGAAGGCGGGGGCGAACCGCAGCAGTTTGAAGTTTATGATTTTAAGGGAGACGGCGTAGCGCTGTGCATGTACAATACGGACGAAAGTATTTTTGGTTTTGCAAGAAGCTGTTTCAATATGGCGCTAAATAAAAAATGGCCTTTGTATCTCTCGACGAAAAATACAATTCTGAAAAAATATGATGGAAGATTCAAGGATATTTTCCAGGAAGTTTATGAGCAGGAATTCAAAGAAAAATTTGAAGCAGCGGGTATCGTTTATGAACATCGCCTGATAGACGACATGGTCGCCAGCGCATTAAAATGGAATGGAAATTTTGTTTGGGCTTGTAAGAATTATGACGGAGATGTCCAAAGCGATACGATTGCACAAGGCTTTGGTTCACTTGGATTGATGACTTCCGTTTTAGTGACACCTGATGGTGAAACCATGGAAGCGGAGGCGGCGCATGGAACAGTGACCCGCCATTTCCGGGAGCATCAAAAGGGAAATCCAACATCGACAAATCCAATCGCATCCATTTTTGCCTGGACAAGAGGCCTTGCATTTAGGGGCAAATTGGACGACAATAAAGAGCTGATTGACTTTTGCAATGCTCTGGAAGAAGTATGCATTGAAGTTGTAGAAAGTGGGATAATGACCAAAGACCTTGCGGTGTGCGTTCATGGAAATAAAGTTACCGCAGGTAAAGATTATGTAAATACGGAAGAATTTTTAGGGGCCATTAATGACTCCCTGGCAAAGAAGCTGGCGCAATAAAAGAGTAGAATGATTTTCGGAATAGAATTTGTTATGGGCAGGTCTGTTTGAAGGTTGAGTTCATGATTGCTTAGATCGATTGCTTTCTGGCGACGATCGGTTAAGTAAGATTTTAGAAATAAATGATGAAAAAGGCTTAACTTTTATCAATCATTTAATGTGAGATTTCAGGATACCAAAGTTGTAAGATCAACGTTAAGTTATCGCCCGTACCTTACGAAGAGAATTTAAAGAAGCGCAGGTGAAGTCAATTTTTGTCAGCACAGGGCGTTGCTTTAATATCCATATTGCTTATTCTATATTACATGAAAACCAAAAACTATGTCTAAGATCCTCGTGGTGGATGATGATACGGATATATTATCCGTAATGGAAATACTTCTTACAATGAAAGGATTCGAAGTAGAAGTCACCGCGAAAGGCGAGAACACATTCCCGAAAATCAACACTTTTCATCCCGATCTTATTTTACTCGATGTGCTTATTTCAGGTCATGATGGCCGCACGATTTGCAAGCAATTAAAGTCTAACGATGAGACCAGGCACATCCCTGTGATTATGTTTTCTGCACACCCCGGAGCGGCAGCGACCATAGCAGATTATGGCGCCGATGACTTCATAGCAAAACCTTTCGATGTAAACAGCCTCATCGAAAAAGTGAATACTCAGCTTACATTCAGGAAAAGCTAAGAAGACTTACTATTCTTTTTTCGATTATTCTTTTTTTCCTCCTCCACGCAACAGCGCGACTAATATTAATATAAATACAGCTCCTCCTACCACCCAAACCCATGGTTGAGCATACCAGGTTGTAGTTTCTTTCGTAACTTTTATATTTACGTCGGCTCCGCCATCCTGCGCCCAAATTGCTGTCGCATAAAAGCAAAGAGTAAGAATAATTACAAATTTTTGAATGTGTCCTTTGCAATGAAGAAATTTCATACTTTTTTTTTAGATGTTTAAAAAAGTTCCGAGGCAAAAGTTCTCAGTGGGATAAAAGACTTATTCAAACATAATACCAAAAACCGAAAATATAACCGCCTTGAAAAAATTTGTTACTTGAGAGTTCAGACTTCGTGCATGTCGATAATGATTTTTGGAAAATTTGGTTTTATCTCCTTTGAGAAGTGAAATATTTTTCATTCCACACTTTGTATATTGTACAAGAAATTTTAGTACTAAAATGCTCAGCAAAATATTTACCTAAATGAAACCATCTCGATCCTGGTTTAGTATAAAAGTAGCTTCATCAAAGCTTTCAATA
>JBBSPT010000158.1:0-6664 GCA_038258515.1 Chitinophagales bacterium
AAGCGTGCTATTGGTTTCAGCTATTATTATGAATTACATAAGGCAGGAGCTGAACCGCACAATCTTTGGTACTTCGCACGGTAAAACTCCCACGGCAGCTCCGTCCGCGTTATGATTTCCGGAATAGCCATCTTCCCATTTCACGAAAGGTGACTTTTTTGCCGTAAAGTAAAATCCCGGTTCTGTAAATTTTTGCCGCCAGCATTGTAGTTAAAATAAATCCCGCTACAAGGGAAAGCATTGATACAATCAATTGCCACGCCGGCACGCTTCCAGAAGGAATCCTGGCCATCATTACGATGGGAGAAGAAAGAGGAATCATACTTCCCCAAACTGAAATCGGCGAATCGGGTTTTCCGGCGGCGGTCGTCATAATCACAAAAGATAAGATAATAGGCATTGTAATCGGAAGCATCAGTGACTGAGCTTCCTGCGGATCTTCGTTGACAACGCTGCCTACCGCTGCAAAAAGCGAAGCATAAAATAGATATCCTCCAATGAAATAAAATAAGAAGCATGGAATAATGAGTGCCCAGTTAGCTCCCAACAAAGCGTTTTTTGCTGTTAAAAAGCCAATGGCTGCAGAACTGCTTCCTCCGGAGTTCATGCCAACGTTCATATTCTGCGCTTGTGATAATGTGTCTGGAGAAAGGATAGTCGAGAGGATAGTGGACAGGCCGATGATGAGCACCATCCAGATAAGTAATTGTGTAAGTCCTACCGCCGCAATTCCCAGGATTTTCCCCATCATCAATTGAAATGGTTTTACCGAACTGATGATGACCTCTGCAATGCGGTTCATTTTTTCTTCCATCACACCCCGCATGACAGCCGCGCCATAAATAAACAAAGTCATATAAATCAAAATGCCGCTGCCAAAGCCAATTCCATAAGAAAGGCCGGAATTAGATTGGGCTGTTTTATTCCCCTGTTTTATTTCCGCGCTGAAATTGTAGGTGTCTTCTGCGTCGATACTATTGATAGAGTCCAGTATTCTCTTGTCAATATTATTTTTGAGAAATGCCTGGTTTCTGATCGCGTTATTCAATTGTTCTTTCACTCTTTCTTCTCCTTCGATGCCCAATTGTTTGGTAGAAATTATCGCGATCGAATCACTGCTTGATCGATAGTCTGATGGAATATGAAGAAAGGCGGTGTAACCTTTATCTTTAAAATTGTCTTGGGATACACCAGATGGAAATTCATATTCAATTGCCTTATCACTTTGAAAACTATTTCTAAAAATTCCGTTTTCATCTACAACTGCAATCTTTTGATAATCTACACTTTTTATTGAAAAATAAGTAGCAGCGAAAATAAATCCGATAAAAAACAAGGGTAGTAAAATAGTGGAAAGAATAAACGTTTTATTTCTCACGCGGGTAAAATATTCTCTCTTGAAGATCAGCCATATTTTGTTCATGTCAGTGTTGATTCTTTTTTTGAGTATAGTGTTCTATTATACATTTACAAACTCTCTTGCCATTTTTGTGTCCTCTACTTTTTTAATAAAAATATCGTTCAGCGTAGGAAGAATTTCATTGAAGGAAACGACACTTGCATCGTGCGATAGGAATTGTTTAAGTACCGCTGCCGGATTATATCCTTCGTGGATTTTTACTGTAAGAAAATTACCGTCGGTTTTTACGATATCAAAAACACCGTTTTCAAACGGATCAGGAATGGTATCAAAGCCAATTCTGAAAATATTTTCTTTACAATCCTGCTTTATTTGCCGCACACTACCTTCCAATATTTTTTTCCCTTTATTTACCAGGATGATCTCATTGCAAATCTCCTCAACTTGTTCCATCCGGTGGGTACTGAAAATAATTGTTGTTCCTTTTTGTGAAAGCTTGAAAATTTCATCTTTTATCAGGTTACTGTTTACCGGGTCCAGCCCGCTAAAGGGTTCATCAAGAATAAGCAGTCTCGGCTCGTGAAGAACGGTTGTTACGAATTGTAGCTTTTGACTCATTCCTTTACTCAGATCATCCACCTTTTTATTCCACCAGCTTTGCATTTCGAACTTTATAAACCATTCCTTGATTTTTTTTGTTGCTTCATCCCTGCTAAGCCCCTTCAGCATTGCGAGATACAATGCTTGCTCGCCGATTTTCATTTTTTTGTACAAGCCCCGTTCCTCAGGCATGTATCCAATCTTTGCAATGTCCCGCGCAGGATCAAATTTTTTCCCTTCGAATAAGATTGTTCCGCTATCTGGATAAAAAATGCCGGTGATCATTCTAAGCAAGGTTGTCTTGCCCGCTCCGTTTGGTCCGAGCAAACCGAAAATGCTCCCTTCCGGAATGCTGAAGCTTATATCATCAACAGCTTTTTGCGTAGCGTAATATTTTTTAAGATGTTGTAATTCTAGTATACTCATTGTTCTCTTTTAATGTCGGCGCCTGGTGTTCGCGATCGAAGAATAATCCGGGGTGAAGGTATTAAAGTCCGTGAGATTTAAAAAAAGCGAAACGCCTAAGAGGCATGGAATTCAGTTGTCACATGAAAGATTCCGCGATGGTACCGGCTATCCTTTCTCCGTCCATGGCTGCGCTCACTATGCCTCCGGCGTAACCTGCGCCTTCTCCGCATGGGTAAAGATTAGACAACTGAGGATGACATAATTTATCGGAGCGAGGAATCCGCACGGGCGACGAGGTTCTGCTTTCTGTGGCAAGGAGTACTGCTTCGTTTGTGAAGTAACCTGTTCCTCCATGGCGGGCGGGCATTTTCTTTGCAAATGCTTTAAACGCAACTTGCAATCGCTTGCTTACGAAATCAGGAAGCACTTCCTTCAAACCTGTTGATTTAATACCGGGGATGTAGGAGCACCCGGGCAATGTTGTCGAATGTCTTCCTTCCGTGAAATCCACCATCCGCTGTGCCGGTGCAACAAACTTTCCGCCCCCTGCCTCGAAGGCGCTTTGCTCCACTGCCTGCTGGAAGTGCAGCATCGATAAGGGTGAGTTGACTTTCATTTTCCGGCCTATACCAATACCATTCGCATGCTCTAAATATTTCAAGGCATCTCCAATTTCCACCTGCACTACGATTCCACTGTTGGCATATGGGTTGTCACGTTTCGAAGGACTCCAGCCATTTACCACTACTTCCCCCGGGTTGGTGGCCGCTGGAGCAATAATTCCTCCTGGGCACATGCAAAAAGAAAATACGCCCCTCTCGTTTGCCTGCGCCACCAGGCTATAGGCAGCAGGAGGAAGATGCCTTTCTTTCAGCAAGTGCATATTGGCTGTTCCATATTGCATTTCGTTTATGATGGATTGGGGATGCTCAATTCTAACTCCAAGAGCAAAGGGCTTTGCTTCGATCGCTAAGTTTCGATCATGAAATAGCTCGAAAATGTCACGTGCCGAATGTCCTGTTGCCAGTATGAACGCATCCGCGTTAAACAGTTCTCCATCGCTTGTTTTTACAGCCGTCAATTCCCCTTTTTCCAACAAAAAATCTGTCACTTTTTTATCGAAGTAAAATTCACCTCCGCATTCGGAGATACGGCTCCGCATCGACGTTATGATGGTCGGTAATTTATTTGTGCCGATATGAGGATGAGCTTCGTAGAGAATATTTTCTTCTGCCCCAAAATGAACAAAGAGATTTAATATCCTTGTTATGCTTCCTCTTTTCGAACTACGGGTGTATAATTTTCCATCACTGTAAGTGCCGGCTCCTCCTTCGCCAAAGCAATAATTACTTTCCGGATTGATGATCCCGTTTTTATTTAAGATTGCAAGATCCCTTCGCCTCGATCTCACATCTTTTCCTCTTTCAAGTATCACCGGTTTTATTCCTGATTCTACCAGGCGAAGTGCAGCAAATAATCCTGCCGGGCCTGCCCCGATAATAACTACTTTTTTTTGTGAAGCCGATACATCCCTGAATTGAAATTGTTGATGTTTCGGTTGATGGAATGGCTCATTTACAAATGCAAATAATTCAAATTGGAATGACACATTTTTACTTCTTGCGTCCAGTGATTTTTTCAAAATTTGAAATCCTGAAATTTCGGACGCGTGACAACCAATGCTTTCAGCAATTGCAGTTTTAATTGAAGAGCTGTCAGCGGCGGCGACCGGTGATATTTTTATTGAGAGTCGCTTTTGCATAAGAAGTGCCGGCTTTCAATTCCGGAAACTCTGACTGGATGGGAAGTTGATGCGATACGAACTTAAAAAGGCAGGTCGTCAATTACTTCATCTGAAGATGCAGTGAATGTGTCTAACGGTTCAAGGTGGTCATTGTCAGACAAAATCTCGCTGCGTGAGTTTGAGACTTGCTCTACACGCCATGCATCTAAATTGCTGAAGTAAGATGTGCGGCCTTCCTTCTCCCATTTTGTTCCCCTGATATTGAAATATATTTTTATTTCGTCGCCGGAGTTGAGCTTGTCAATAATATTTGTACGGTCCTGCACACATTGAAATTTTATGTAGTTGGTAATCGTCTTACCATTAATCTCTTCTGATTTCTCAACAACGAACTCACGAACTTTAAATGTTTCAGTTCTTTGAACTGTGTCAAATTTTTCGATAAGTTTTCCAGTTAATTCGTAGCTCATGGTTTTAATTTTTAATTTTAAAGATAGATGCATTTTGGAAATAAATCCATTCAAAAAAAACGATGGATAAATACTTATTCACATTGTGTAGTCAGTTCGAAATAATTTTTGGGCTGGAAAAAAATGGCTGACTTTTGGTGTTGCTGTTCAGAAATTTTCTTTCCGATGCCTGGAAACCAATGCAGGCGTATCTCTTAATTTCCCGTCGCTCAAAGAGCAAATGTTTTTCAATTTTTAGCGATGCAGAATACTGTTGATTGGATGAAAAAAACGAAGAATAAAAAATTTTTTTTTCAACAAATTATTTTGATATTCGCTGTCTTGCTAAGGAAATTTTTTTGAATCCAAAGGTGAAAAACTTTTCTTGTGTGACGCCCTCAAATAGTTCGTTAAATCTACTAAAACAGCTTCTTTAAAAATGAATAAGGCTTGCGAAACAGTTTGGCAGAATTGTCTTAACATTATAAAGGATATTGTTGAATGGCAACACTTCAAAACATGGTTCGATCCGATAAAGCCTGTTCTTCTTAAAGAAAAAGTGTTGACAATCCAGGTCCCAAGTCAATTTTTTTATGAGTATATTGAAGAACATTATGTGAACCTGCTCGCTAAAACATTAAAGAGAGAATTAGGGAAGGATGCGAGACTGGAATACAGGATAATGGTGGATAGTGGAAATGACAATAATAAGCCACTCATGATGAACATTCCAGGCCATGGATATAAGTCATACTCAAACAATGAAATGGATTTCCCACTTGTCATAAATAACCCGGTTAAAAACCCGTTTGTCATTCCAGGGTTAAAAAAAATGCAGATTGATCCGCAATTAAATCCTGTGTATGTCTTTGATACTTATATAGAGGGAGATTGTAACAGAGTTGCAAGGCGGGCTGGAAAAACGGTAGCAGAAAAACCAGGATCCACTTCATTCAATCCACTGGTAATATACGGTGGTGTGGGCCTTGGCAAAACCCATCTTGCGCAGGCGATTGGCAATGATGTAAAACGTCTTCATAACAACAAGGTTGTTTTGTATGTAAGTTCTGAAAAGTTTATCAACCAATTTGTAGATCATAGCCGGAATAATGCTATAAATGATTTCATACATTTCTACCAGTTAATTGACGTGCTGATTATCGATGATGTTCAGTTCTTCATAAGGGCTGAAAAATCGCAGGATGCCCTATTCGCTATTTTTAATCATTTGCATCAAAGCGGAAAACAACTCATACTTACATCTGACAAACCACCTAAGGATTTGGAAGGTGTGCAAGAGCGGTTGTTGAGCCGTTTCCGGTGGGGGCTCAGCGCTGATTTGCAGATCCCGGATTACGATACGAAGATTGAGATCCTTGAAAAGAAAATGAAGAATGACGGACTGGAAATGCCGAAGGAAGTAGTGAAATATATTGCGTATAACATTCAGAACAATATCCGCGAACTGGAAGGCGCTTTGATATCTCTGTTGGCACAATCTTCGCTTAATAAGCGTGAGATTGATTTAGAGTTAGCAAAAAAAGTTTTGAGAAATTTCATAAAATCTTCTTCGAAGGAAATCACGATCGATACTATTCAAAAAATGGTGTGCGATTATTTTGATGTTCCTTATGAAAAGCTTCTTCAAAAAACGAGGAAGCGTGAAATAGTGCAGGCAAGACAGATAACTATGTTTCTCGCCAAAGCGTTTACAAAAAATTCTCTAAAGACAATTGGTGAGCACTTCGGTGGAAGAGATCATACAACTGTAATCCACAGTTGCCAGACGGTGAAAGACCTTATGGATACTGATACACTTTTCAAAGAAAGCGTGATTGAGCTTCAGCAAAAAGTGCAGCTTGCAGCCATGTAACCGGGTCTTATTTTTCCTCCAAACATTAATTATTATTTTAAACTTTGACATGCAAATGTTACTTTTGCAACCCTTAAATTTCTTTGAACAGGAGAGGTGCCTGAGTGGCCGAAAGGAACGGTTTGCTAAATCGTCGTACGGGTTAAACTGTACCGTGGGTTCGAATCCCACCCTCTCCGCAACCTTGCTCAAGCAAAGAATTTAGTTCGGGGCGTAGCGTAGCCCGGTTA
>JBBSPT010000159.1:0-6639 GCA_038258515.1 Chitinophagales bacterium
GGAAACCACCATCGCTGCCGCCTTCGCTTGTTCCCTTGATATTCGCATCGGCAAGTTCTTTGAAATATTTTATCGCTGACGCCTCATCTTTTGCATTGAGCGCTGCCTTACCGATGTTCAGCACAAGCGTAGTGTCAACTTTTCCAATCTTGGCAAAGTTGCGCTCAGCAATATATTGCCCTACTTCGTTCGCATCTTCAAAAAGCTTCATTGCCTTTTCATACCCTGCCTTTTCGCCGGATGACGCTGCATCGTTAAATGCTTCCGCCCCTGACTGATAGTAAGAGCTGTAGAGGTTAAATAATGCATGGTACTGATCCTGGGCAGCCATCAACGTTAGTTTTGAATTCGTTGAATCGTTCAGCGCCGTTTTTACAGCATCGAACGCTATTGCCCGCGCATCACCCTGCACGAGATTTTGCATCCCGGAGGAGTCTGCTATTGCTCCGTAAACCTTTGCTTTTAAGTAAAGAGCTTCACTGTTTGACGGATTCTTTTCAACCAATCCATCTACTTCAGTTTTAGCTTTGTCCAATTGTTTATTATCAAAATACTTCTGTACTTTTTTCGCATCCTGGGCAAAACCGAAGGATACGAAAGTCGTAATGATTAAAGAAAGGATTATTTTTTTCATTTGTTTTTGTTTATTGATTTTCATTATCATTAAGGGATTCACTTCCATTGTCGTTTTGTTGATCATCTGCACCGGCATCACTATCATTCTTCCCATTTTCAGCGCCCAACTCCTGAGAAAGAACATCTCCATTTTCTCCGTTCTGTTCCGCTTCGTTTTCAACTTCGTGCTCCGTAATTTTTGTAATCGCAGCTATTTCATCCCCTTCATCAATTCTTATCAATCTCACCCCCTGTGTAGCTCGTCCCGCTTCCCGGATAGAAGCGATCGAAGTACGTATTGTAACGCCGGATCGGCAGGTGATCATTAAGTCTTCACTTTGATGAACAGACAAAAGACCAATCAGCGTCCCTGTTTTATCGGTGACATTGAGCGTTTTCACGCCCTTTCCTCCCCTGTTTGTTATCCGGTATTCCGGTACTGCTGTTCTTTTTCCAAATCCCTTTGCGCTCACTACCAATACACTTGTTTCCGAATCTTCACTATTAACACAAATCATACCAACCACTTCGTCGTTTTCGTCATCAACAGAAATGCCCGAAACTCCAATTGCTCCCCTGCCTGTCGGCCTTACTTTTTCTTCCGGAAACCGGATTGCCCGTCCACTTTTAACAGCCATCATGATGTGCCTGCTACCATCAGTCAGACAGGCGTCAAGTAGTTGATCCCCTTCATTTACGGTAATTGCATTTACACCATTTTGCCGCGGCCTGGAAAAATCTGAAACGCGTGTCTTCTTAATAATCCCTTTACGGGTGCAGAGAACAATAAAATGATTGTTGATGAATTCTTCATCCCGCAGATCTTTTATATCCATGACTGTCCTTACTTTGTCATCAGGCGGAATCTGCATCAAATTTTGTAAAGCACGACCCTTGCTTTGTTTGTCACCCTCAGTGATCTCATAAACTTTTAACCAAAAGCAACGGCCTTTTTCCGTGAAAAATAATAAAGTGTGATGAGTGGATGCCACGAAAAGATGCTCAATATAATCTTCCTGGCGGGTACTGCTTCCTCTTGCTCCTCTCCCCCCTCTCCGCTGTTGCCTGTATTCAGTGGCTGATGTCCTTTTTATATATCCAAGATTCGAAATGGTAACAACCACATCTTCTTTTTCTATCAGGTCTTCCATGCTGATTTCATCAGCGAGATAAGTGATTTCCGTCTTGCGCACATCGCCGAATTTCTCTTTCACTTCCTGGAGTTCATCCTTGATGATCTGGAACCTCATTGATTCGTTTCCAAGTATGTTTTTCAGATGTGCAATGAGTTCGGTTACCTGTGCGTGTTCATCTTTAATCTTATCTCTTTCCATTCCCGTAAGGCGCTGTAGCCTCAACTCAAGAACCGCCTTTGCCTGGATTTCAGACATTTGAAATTTTTCCATCAATCCTTCCCTGGCGATCTCAGGCGTTTGAGAATTTCTTATCAAAGAAATCACTTCGTCGAGATGATCGAGAGCAATTAAATAGCCCTCTAAAATATGGGCCCTTTCTTCGGCTTTCTTTAAATCAAATTTTGTTCTTCTTATAATTACCTCATGCCTAAAGTCAACAAACTCGCGGACCAGATCTTTTATATTTAAAATCTTTGGTCTTCCTTTTACCAGCGCTACGTTGTTGATCCCAAATGAAGTTTGCAGTTCACTATGCTTGTACAAATGATTGATAACAACCTGCGCTATCGCATCTTTCTTAAGTTCAACGACGATACGGGTGCCTTCTTTATTGTTGCTTTCGTTGTTCACATCAGAAACACCTTCTATCACCTTATCGTTAATGAGGTGACCAATTTTCTCTGTGAGATTGTCCCTGTTCACCTGGTACGGCACTTCCGTGATCACAATTTTTTCCCGTCCTGTTTTGGTCGTTTCAACAGTCACTTTACCCCTCAGTACCACCCTGCCTCTGCCTGTATGGAGACCTGCTTTTACTCCTTCATAGCCGTGTATGATACCTCCGGTTGGGAAATCCGGAGCCTTCACTATTTTTATCAGATCGTCAATAGTGATTTCCCTGTCTTCAATAAATGCGATACATCCATCAATTACTTCATTCAAATTATGCGGCAGCATGTTCGTCGCCATTCCTACCGCAATTCCACTCGATCCGTTTAATAACAATTGAGGAATTCGTGTCGGCAATACTGTCGGCTCCTTGGTTGAGTCATCGTAATTGAGCTGGAAGTCAATCGTATCTTTTTCAATATCATCGAGCATTGTCTCTGCGAGCCTTTCAAGACGGACTTCCGTATAGCGCATTGCTGCCGGGCTGTCGCCATCCTGGCTTCCGAAATTTCCCTGGCCGTCAACAAGCGTGTATCGCATGCTCCAATCCTGCGCCATCCGCACCATTGTATCATAAATGGAGGCATCGCCGTGCGGATGATATTTACCCATGACATCACCCACTATGCGGGCTGATTTTTTATAAGGCCTGTTGTGAAAATTGCCCATCTCATACATGCCGTAAAGAATCCTGCGGTGAACAGGTTTCAGACCATCACGTGCGTCGGGCAAGGCTCGTCCGACGATTACGCTCATCGAATAATCAATGTAGGCCGACTTCATTTGTTCCTCGATGTTTACAGGAATTATTCTTCCTCTTTCGCGGCCATTGTGAGCCGATTGATTTTCAGTTATTTCCATATTTTTAAACTATCGGCAAATATACTTTGTTCGAAAGGCTTTTCCTTGGCAATGCCCCAGGAATTAGCGTCTTTTTATTACCACTTTTGAGTGGTAATGTGGAAAAACAGGTCAATGTGCACCATCCTGTTTTACAATCAGCGAATTCAGGGATTTTGCCTTTATCAGGCATGCAAGGAAAACATGATTTCAATCGCAACTTCTTTTTCTTATGATGGAGAAAACTGTCTTTGAGTTGCAAATGACCGTATATTTCCCATTGAAATTCTTCTTCTGATCTAAAAACAAAGGGATGAAATCCATTTTGATTTTCGGTGCTGGCAAATCTGCAACCAGTCTTATAGATTATTTATGCAAAACAGTTGATGAGAAGGGTTGGAACCTATCTGTCTGCGATACAAATCTTCAGCTCGCTGAAAGCAAAATTCGTCATTGTAAAAATGCAAGTGCAATCCTGACTGATGTTAGCAACGATCAACAACGAAGATCGCTGGTAAAGAATGCCGATCTCGTGATCTCCATGCTTCCCCCGGCGCTGCACTTTCTGGTCGCACAAGATTGTGTTGCGTTTTCCAGGCACTTACTCACAGCTTCATACATCGACGCCGGCATAAAAGGGCTGGAAACTGCGATAAAAGACAAAGGTTTGTTGTTTCTCTGTGAAATGGGTCTCGACCCTGGTATCGATCACATGAGCGCCATGAAAATCATACAACGCATAAAAGGAGAAGGAGGAAAGATCGTTTCTTTCAAGTCTCATTGTGGAGGACTTGTCGCCCCTGAAGATGATAACAATCCATGGAGATATAAAATTACCTGGAACCCCGGAAACGTTGTAAGAGCAGGTTCGGATGGAGCGATATTTAAACAGGACGATCAAATCATCAAAATGTCCTACGACGAAATTTTCTACAATTGCAGCAAAGTAGAAATTGCGGGATTGGGCTTTCTCGCCTGGTACCCAAACAGGGATTCACTTCACTACCTGAAAATCTATGAGCTCGAAGAGGCAAGGACCTTCATTCGCACTACCCTGCGGTATCCGGCATTCTGCCGGGGGTGGGACAAACTCGTCAATATGAAACTTACATCGAATATTGATTTCAGCATGATCGAAAATGCCAAAACCTATGCTGAATGGTTTCATATAAAATTGTCGGAAATGCAGGAAACGGCAGCACGTAAAACGAGAGATTTCCAGGATGCTGAATTTACTCAACAAGCAGAGTTTCTTGGCCTGAAAAACGTTATTCCGCTCAATGCGGGATTTTCTTCATCGGCCGGAATTCTGCAAAACCTTATGGAAAAAAAACTCGCAATGCAGCCAGGCGAGAAAGATATGATTGTGATGCTTCACGAAATCAACTACGTAATTGAAGGAAAAAGGCAACTCGTTAAAAGTTCGCTCGTCGTTGAAGGAACTGAGTCGCACACCGCGATGGCTAAAACTGTAGGCTTACCCTTAGGAATTGCCGCTAAATTAATATTGGAAGAAAAAATCAATATCACGGGTTTGCACATTCCAATTATTCCTGAAATATATGAACCTGTGTTGCAGGAACTGCAAGATCATGATATTCAGTTCACAGAAAAAATCATTACGTACAAATAAAAAAAACGGGGCAATTGCCCCGTTTAAATTGTATTAAATATTTCATTGCATCGGCTACTGAGTGGATGCCTCTTTCTTCGCCTCTTCTTTCATCTGATCATTTGCTGTAATCAGGAACTCGACTCTTCTATTGCCTGCCATTCCATCCTCTGTTTCATTTGAATAAGCCGGAGCTGTTTCGCCGTAAGCTTTAGTTGACGTCCTGGAGGCTGCAATGCCATGTTGTTCCAGGTAATCAGCAACTGAAGTGGCCCGACGTTCTGATAGCCCCATATTATATTCCTCACTTCCACGGGAATCTGTATGACCCTGTATTTCGATATTTGTATTTGGATATTTGTTTAACACTTCAACCAGGTCATCAAGGTTCTTTTTTGCATTTGTTCCAAGATCAGCTTTTGAAAAATCGAATAAAATCTTTTCATTGAATTCCACTTTAATTCCTTCTCCCACCCTCTCGACTTTTGCACCAGGTATGTCGTTCTTAATTTCCTCTGCCTGCTTGTCCATATCACGTCCTATGATTGCGCCGGCAGTGCCTCCTATGACTGCGCCCAAAATAGTTCCCAAGGTTGTATTTCCGGTCGCTTTCCCGATGATAGTACCACCAACTGCTCCGGCACTGCCACCAATTACAGCTCCTTTTTGAGATTTGGTTGTGTTGCAACCAATCGAGATCAAAGCAAAAAGAGCTGTTATAAAGAGTGTTCTTTTCAAATATTTCATGTTGTATTTTTTTAGTTACTTCTGACATTTCAAACATTGTACCAAAGAGAAATTCACCGGAATTGTATCTCTTTTTAAAAAGCCCTTGGAATTGTTTTGGCAGCTAATAACGGGAACCAATTCCACGATTCTCGTAGCAATGAATGAACTTCGCTTAAACAGATAAAAAAAGAAATGTATCAATTAAAAATTATCACGTCGACAGTGAGGCCTGGAAGAAAAGGGCCAATTGTGGCAAAATGGATTACAGAAATCGCAACGAAAGACGTGAATTTTGAAGTGGAACTTTTAGATCTTGGAGAGATCAATCTTCCTTTGATGGATGAACCGAATCATCCATCGTTGCAAAAGTATGAGCACGAACACACGAAATGGTGGAGCCGGAAAATTGATGAAGCCGATGCGTTTATTTTCGTCACGGGAGAATATGACTTTAACTATCCCGCTCCATTGAGAAATGCGCTGGAATATCTTTTCAAGGAATGGGCATATAAGGCAGCCGGAATCGTGAGCTACGGAGGGTTGTCCGGCGGAACAAGAGCAGCGAACAGTCTCAAAAGTGATCTTTCTACATTTTCTGTAGTTCCCCTTTACCAGGCTGTTAATTTTCCTTTCTTTACAAAGAACATCAACGACCAGGATGAATTTGAAGCAAATGAAATTTCAGAAAAGGCAGCAGCCACGATGCTCCGCGAACTTCTGCGCTGGACGAAAGGATTGAAAACTATCAGAGAAGACTTCAGTAAATAAATTTTATTTGAATAAAATTTCTCATTCAATGCCACTCATTATTTTCATCATCAGCCTGTTAATTATAACAGGCTTTTTTTTCTTGTTTTTCAAAAGAAAAAAATTAATTCCGCAACTTCAACCGGAGAAAGTGAAAGAACTGTTAGGCGGTTATATTTCATTTTATCAAAAATTAAACGAAGATGAAAAACCCAGGTTTGAGGAAGGTGTAAAAGCATTTCTATTGTCCGTAAGGATCACCGGGATTAAAACCAGGGTGGAAGACATTGA
>JBBSPT010000160.1:0-6594 GCA_038258515.1 Chitinophagales bacterium
GATTCTGCAGTTGGTTCACTCGTAAATGGTAAGGCCATCGTAGCAGGGAAAGCAATTGTTGCAGGCAAGGCTATCGTGGCGGGAAAAGCGATTGTTGCAGGAACTCCGATCGTGAATGGTACAAGTGTTAATGACTCCAGCAACAGCAACGTCGTTGTCATTATAGATGCAGCAGATGTAAGTTCTCCTGATCCTATTGCTGAATTTAAATCTATCAATTTATTAACTGAGCTTGAATCTGGTGAAAGCTTCATAGTGCCGGCCGCATTCCTTTCAGAAAACTTTGAGATTACGTATGGTTTAGGCAAGCTTACTTTAAATTCCTATCCGGATGATTATCCACTTAGTGGAACTATGGCAATGAGAAATTCTCCGGCCGGAATATCTGCAGATGAAATGTTGCAGGGTGACATCACCGCCTATCCAAACCCGGTAGTCAACAAAGTAAGAATTAACATTGACGGTAAATACAAGGCCGGGGACAACTTGATTCTTTTAGATTTAGCCGGAAGAATTCAATCGCCGAAATCGATAAGAAAAATTTCAGACCATAGTTTTGAAATTGATCTTAGTGGTTTTAAGAAGGGTGTGTACTTCGTTAAAATGCAAATCAATAATGTTACTAAAACGTTCCGGATTTTGAAATTATAAGAACAGTAATGCTTTTTAAAGCCTGTCCGCGCCGGGTTCTTTTTTTAAGAGGACCCGGCTTTTTTTTGTATAGATAAAAACACCTTCTACTGTTCGCCAATTTCTCTGCGAAAAAATCACCGAAGACAAAATGAATTCAACAGCTTTTCATTTCTTAAATTTACTTCCTGAAGCAGCCTGCTTTCCAATTTTAAAACTGCCTCTTATTAAGATATTCGATTAACTTTCTCAAATGAAAGCAAACAAATTTTTTGTTTCAATATATTTCATTCTTCTAACGTCGACATGTTTCCCACAGGGCACGGAGACAGACAGTTTAAGAAATGTGATTGCGCAGAGTAATGACGATACATCAAAAGTGAACAGCCTGCTTCAACTCAGTAAAGCTTATGCTGCTTCTTCTCCTGCAGATGCAATGAAGTTTGGAAATGAGGCCTTACAACTTGCCCAAAAGCTTAAATACAAACCGGGTAAAGCGTATGCTCTGAAAAATATTGGCATGGTCTATTACAACCAAACCCGTTATGTTGAAACCATAGACTATTGGAACCAATCTTATCTTCTCTTTGATTCAATCGGCGATCGCGGAAACGAATCGCTGATGTTAAACAATTTAGGCTCGGTCTACATGAACCAGGGAGACTATGCAAAGGCGCTGGATTACTTTTTCAAGTCGTTACAAATTTCTGAACAAAGCAAGGACAGGCCCAATATAGCCCGGGCAATGGGCAACATCGGCACAGCATATTCTTACAATGAATTTACCTATGATAAAGCATTGGGTTATTATTTGAAAGCATTGGCAATAAGCGAAGATCTTAATGATAAAAATACTATGGGCGCACTGCTTGTAAACATCGGGGAAACCTACTTAAAACGGAACAAAGATGATTCAGCTTTGTACTATTTTAAAAAATCACTCGAGGCTTATGAGAACACTGAAAACATCCCTTATTCGCTAAATGACATTGGAAGAACGTATGCGAAGGAAGGCAACTATACGCTGGCGATTCAATATCATGAGAGAGCCCTTGCATTTGCAAAAAAATTAAACCTTCAATTAGATATTGTGCAGTCATACCTTGGCCTTGGCGATACATACTACAAAATGAGTAGGTATCCTGTCGCCGTAAATGCCTACCAAAAAGCAAAGGACTATTCCTATGATATTAGTTTGAAAAAAGAACTCAGGGATGCGTACTTCGGTCTGGCCAGGACCTACGCTGCCATGAAAGATTATTACAGAGCTTATAATTTTCAAACCTTGTACACAAAAATTAAAGACACATTAATTAATCTGGACATTGCACAAAAGGTAACGAACCTGCAAACAAATTTTGACATACAAAAAAAGCAGGGACAGATTGATATTCTGACAAGAGATCAGGCGCTCCAAAGCATGGAACTGAAAAGACAAAAATTTGCGAGAAATACATTAGCCGCAAGCCTGCTGTTTGTTTTCGCAATCGCCTTTGTGCTTTATAAACTTTATCGCAAAGTCGGCCGTCGTACATTACAATTGAGAAGATCTTTTGAAGAATTAAAATCCACACAGGCTCAACTCATTCAATCTGAAAAAATGGCTTCTCTCGGTGCATTGACAGCGGGCATCGGTCATGAAATACAAAACCCGCTGAACTTTGTGAACAATTTTTCGGAAGTAAATGAGGAACTTTTAAAAGAGCTACAAAATGGTCCTTTGCAAAAGTTAGAAGGCGCCGACAAGGAAGAAGTAACGGAAATAATAGAAGACCTCACACAGAACATGATGAAGATAAATCATCATGGTAAGCGGGCAGATGCCGTTATAAAAGGAATGTTGCAACACTCCAGGAAAAACACGGGTCAAAAAGAGCTAACTGATTTGAATGCTTTGGCTGATGAGTATTTACGCCTGAGCTATCATGGACTTGATCCGAAAGCCAAGTCTTTAAATATCACAATCGAGACGGACTTTGATGCAAACCTCTCGCTTCCATCGGGGCAGGTCGACATCAATCCGCAGGATCTTGGAAGAGTGCTGCTGAACTTGTATAACAACTCACTTTACTCAATGATTGAAAAAAAACAGCACTCAGATGCCTCTTATTCGCCGCTGCTTAAAGTGCATACTCAGAGGATTAACAATAAAATTGAAATCCGGGTGAGAGACAATGGAATGGGCATTCCATCCAAAGTTTTAGATAAAATATTTCAACCATTTTTTACCACAAAGCCATCAGGACAGGGAACCGGCTTAGGCCTTTCATTGAGTTATGATATCATTAAAGCACATGGCGGAGAGTTGAAAGTAAAAACATTAGAGGGGGAATATGCAGAATTTGTGATTGAGATTCCTATCGCCTGAGTTCTGAGAAAGTTATTCGGTTTGCTGCCGCCGGCATTCGTCCGGAGAGTTTATTTAGCTAATCTTCCATATCTTCTTTTATCTCATCAGAGACAGTAACGAGAACTTTATCGATTCTCTTGCCATCCATGTCTATGATCTCAAATGTAAATCCGCGCCATTCAAATGTATCGCCGGTGGACGGGATGTTTCTCAACTCATGTAAAATGAATCCTGCCAAAGTATCAAAAGTATTTTCGCCTTCATTGATCCAAACCGTTTTACCAAAGTGCGTGAGAAAATCGTAGAACTGAATTTGCGCATCGATAAGAAAAGTGCCGTCACTCCTCTGTTCTATCGTATATTCATCATCTTCCGGCTCGGGCATTTCTCCAACAATGGCCTTCAATATATCTCTGACGGTGATCATTCCCTGCAGGCTTCCGTATTCATCCACGATGAATGCATAGTGGAGTTTGGTTCTTTTTATTTTCTCAAGAACCTGGTATGCCGAATTATTTTCAGGCACGAACAATGCTTCCTTAACGAGATCGATAAGTGGAGCTTCAGGTCTCAGGTAAATATCCTTCACGGCAACCACGCCCTTCAGATCATCAATCTGTCCTTCACAAACAGGATATACGGAATGCTGAAACTCTTTGATCTTTGCGCGGATAAGGCTTTTATCTTCGTTCACTTCAAACCAAATAATGTCGGTGCGATGTGTCATCAGTGAAGTTATATTTCTGTCCCCCAGGTGAAACACTCTTTCAATAATGTCTTTTTCTTCCTCCTCAATAGCGCCAAGTTCACTTCCTTCATTGATCATCGCCTTTATTTCTTCTTCAGTCACCTGGCTTTCTTTGTGCCTGGTGATATTGAAAAGCCGGAAGAAACCGGTGCTTAAAAAACTCAATATCCAAACCATTGGATAAGAAATGCGGCTGAGAATCTTGACGGGATCGGCTACATATTTTGCGATCGTTTCAGGCCGTATGATTGCGATACGTTTGGGTATCAGTTCTCCAAAAAGTATCGTGAAAAACGTAACTAACAGCACAATTAAAACCGTAGAAATCGTTTCCGAATATGGCTGGAGAAAATCAATTTTTACAATGAGAGGCTGCAGGGTCTGTCCAAATTTTTCGCCGGAGTAAACACCGGTAAGGATTGCCACAAGAGTGATATATATCTGCGTCGTTGACAAAAAGACTTCCGGATTTTCCTGGAGATTTAATGCTGATTGAGCCTTCTTGTCTCCTTTTGCAGCCGACATTTCCAGCCTGCTTTTTCTTGCCGAAACCAGGGCGAGCTCTGCCATCACGAGGATGCCATTGATTACGATCAGAAAAATTAAAATAAATAATTCGGCCATAAATAAATTTAAGTTAAGGTATTGAGACCGATTTTGTAGTTATAGAATTTACCAATCGCATACCCAAGAATCAAACCAACGAGTGCACCGCAAACAACGTCAAGCGGAAAATGTACGCCAACATATACCTGCGCCCAGCAAATGACCAATGCCCAAACAAAAAGCAATGACCAATATTTACCCAATGGTCTTTTAAAAGTTATAAAGATAAACATTGCAGCAGCGAAGTGATTTACAGCATGCGAAGAAGTAAAGCTTGAACTTGACGGGCAATAGCTCACAAGAAAACGGACACTGTGTGCGATCGACGGATCGTGGCAGGGCCGTAACCTTTCAAAGTTTTCTTTGATCAACCTGCTGCTGACGATATCGCTGATACTTACATTTAATATAAAAAATAAGATCCAATACAATCCTTTTATTTTAAAATTGATTGCCGCGAAAACAATGAGAAAAAAATAAAATGGAATCCATAAATACGACTCCCTGACGAAAGGAATAAATTTATCTAAAAAAGCCGTGTGCCATTGTCCGTTGAGTTTTGAAAATAAGTTGAAGTCCAACTGTTTCAATGCACCGGGGATATGCATGGCAGTATTCATGTAGGTTAAAATCATTCCGTGCAAAAATAGCCAATGCATATATAAGTATGTAAATATTTACTTTTGCCTGCTATGCTATTTGTTCTATTACAGTATCTTTTTTTATAAAGAAGTCGTTTCCATGAGAGTTTTCACCTTTCCCCGGCTGATGAAATGGATGTTCGCAACAGCATTAACGTTTTTAATACTGATGTTTTTGCTGAGGCTCGGATTTTTTTTTCACTTTAGAAACGTGCAATACACATTTGCCAATTCGCTCGGGGCTTTTTGGCTTGGTCTGCGTTTTGATCTTCGCATTGTTGCCGTGATCGTGTTAATACCATTTCTTGCCGGCAATATGAAGCTAACTTATAAAAAAAACCGGCTCACGAGAGCAAGCATTTTAAGATTAGTGCTGGCACTATTGCTGATGACTGCCTTAATCGTGTTTATGTTGAAGGGACATGCGTCAACCGGCGTTATCGTCTTCGCGATTTCGTTATTCGCTCTTTTCCTACTGTGGCTTTTTTCTACCAGGAATTGTAATCCCTTTGAAAACAGGACTTCAGCGTTGATACTGAAAATATATTTTTTTATGATGGCAATTGGTCTTGCCCTGTTTTATGCGTTTGATTTCGAACACTTCGATTACCTGCACCGGAGATTGAATGCAAGTATTCTCAGTTTCGCCCAAGACGCAAAAATATCTTTGAATATGGCCTGGGAAACTTATCCCATAGTCCCGCTTATACTGGGAGTGCTCGGGATAAGTCTTCTACTTCTGCTGATAATAAATCTTTGGTTCAGATATTTTCAAAAATTTCCTTACCGGGGGCACCAGCTTACAAAAGGAGTATTAAGTTTTTTGTTCACGGTTCTACTTGCACTTGCGATATTCGGAAGGCTTAATCAATATCCTTTACGATGGAGTGATGCTTTTTCATTCGATGACGATTTTAAGGCAAACGTTTCCCTGAATCCTGTTCAAAGTTTTTTCAGTACGCTTCAGTTCAGGGGATCGACTTACGATTTACAAAAGGTAAAGCACTATTATCCGTTGATGGCAAAATATCTGGGCGTAGAGAATCCTGATAGCACGGTTTTGAATTTCGAAAGATCCTTTCGTCCTAACGGCCCGGCTGACAGGCCCAATGTGGTAATCGTGATCTGTGAAAGCTTTAGTGCTTACAAAAGCAGCATGTGGGGCAATCCATTGAACACAACTCCATTCTTTAATGAAATGTGCAAGGATGGAATTTTTTTCGACAGATGTTTCACACCAAGTTACGGGACTGCCCGCGGCGTATGGGCAGTGATTACAGGAATTCCGGATGTGGAATATCCCAATACATCCAGCCGCAATCCTGCATTTGTGGACCAGCATTCAATAATGAACGACTACCACGGTTATGAGAAATTATATTTTCTGGGTGGAAGTACGAGTTGGGCCAACATCTGGGGCCTTCTGACAAATAATATTACGGGCCTTAAAATCTATGAAGAAGATAGCTTTAAGGCAGAAGCGGTTGATGTATGGGGCATCAGTGACAAACGTTTGTTTCTTGCCGCTAACGATGTGTTTAGAAAACAAACGCAGCCTTTTGTCGCCATCATCCAGACAGCAGATAATCACCGGCCTTATACAATTCCCGAAGAAGATA
>JBBSPT010000161.1:0-6593 GCA_038258515.1 Chitinophagales bacterium
ATGTCATATACCTGCTTTGAGGATCTACCATCATGTGTGCATTGGCAATCATACTCCTGACCACCTCAATTTCCGAATTTTTCTTCCCAAGAATAGATTCTGCTTTATCAAGTAATTCCGTTGCTTTGTCTGCTATTGCATCTTTATTTTTATCGTCAGTATAGGCCTGAACAATCGTACAATATGCGGCATAGTAAAATGGAAGCCATTGGTTTTTTTCGGCGTCGCCAATTCGCCCGAAAGTATTTGCCAACTCTGCTCCATTCTGGTCGCGCATGATATTTTCCACTTTTGCAATGTTAGTTTTCATCGTTCCAACATATTTATCATTTTGGGCGAAAGTGAAACTTAAAAAGCAAAGCATTGCTGCTGCAATCAAACTGATCTTTTTCATTTTCATTTTTTTTAATTATTAGTATTTCTTTTAAGCTTTTGATATTCTTTTTCAACAAGAGTATTCTTACTTTGGTATGCGTGGAGGTAATGGAAAAAGATACCGATACCCCAGCCAAGCATTGGCCAAACAGGCCAGGGGACCAAATTCTCCTCTTCCGGTATTCGCACTCCTTGTCTTAAATTAATGTACCAGAGAGTCCAGAAAAAAATGTTCATGATAAAATAAATAAGAACATGGTATTTGAATGACGCTCTTCTTTCAGCAATCTTCCAAAGTACGGGGTCTCTTTGTTCATCGCCAGAGGCGGATGTGTTTTCGGAATTGGTGTTTCGATCCATCGTAATTTTTTTTACTTACAACATATTCGCAGCGTTTGCGATCATTATAAGTGGTTATCAATATTATCCTGTGTCCTGTCTATGCCGAGGCTTATGAAGCAGCCCAGGTAAAAAAATCGTTTGGAAGGCGGAGTAACTGCCACCTTATGTTGTCCATTTACAGAATAGTTATAAGTATACACATTATTCGCACCAAGAACATTTGTGACCGATAAAACAAACACTGTAAAAGCTTTAGCTTTTGGATTGGCGACAGCTGGTAAATAATTGAGGCTTAGGCTCAAGCTATTATAGTCTTTGGTGCGTCCCTGGTCCATCAGTTTATAACTATTGTTATTGTTATTATAGACAATGTTATAGTAGGGCCTGCCAGTCGCATAGGTGTATGATGCATTAAATTGTGTTTTCATTTTTGCAATAAATTTTTTTAACACCAGTGATGCGGTATGTTTCGACGCGAAAGATGGCTCCAGAGCAAAGGGATAGTTTAAGAAATCCCGTTTCGTGTCGAGATAAGAATAGGAAATCCAATAGTCAAAGTTTTTAATTGTTTTCTTATCTCTCCAAAAAATCTCTATTCCTTGTGCGTCGCCGAATCCATTATTATTGATGACAGTTAACTTGCCATTGTTTTCTGCAGCTTTGAACAAGTCTTCATATTTTTTGTAGAAAATTTCTGTTCGGAATATGCGCTGATTGGCGATTTTCTGGTATTGAAAAATGTAATGGGTCGCCTGTGAGAAAAGTAAGGATTGGTTTGCTGGTAAGTATTTTCGTTCCGGGTCCTGGTAAAAAATGCCATAAGCAATCGAGGCCTGGCTGTTATCCGGAAATTTATAGGCCAAAGAAATCCTTGGTGCAATATTCCACTTGTTTATTAATTGAGAACGCTCGACCCTGGTACCCGCTTTTGCTGCTAAATTGTTGGTGACATAAATATCTGCTTCTGCAAATGTTGACCACAAATTTTCTTTTATTCTCTCTTCGAATTTATTTTCATCGTATTGCGTAAAAGTTGATTTCTCATTGCTATGATTGTATTCACTTCCAAACCTGATCGCAGAAAGTCCATTTAATTTTTTCTCCAAAACAATTTTTGCATTGGCGTACTGGCCATTGTTTAATAATCCAAAATTTTTATAGGCGTACAAGGGTTGATCTATTAACAATTGCTTTTTATTTTCCTTGTCCTGCAGTTCGTTTTTTATATCGTCCTGATTTGTACTGTAAGAAGTTCCAAGATTGATTCTCCATCCTTTGCCTATTTTTTCTTTCCAGGAAAGATTCTGGTACATGTTGAAGTTTTTAAGACCAAAGGCATTCTTCATAGTAAGCGAATCCACATCCTGGTCTCTAAAGCCGAGATTCGTAGAACTGAAATAACCAAAATATTTAATCATGCCTGTGGACGATGTTTTTACTCTGAAATTAACATCTCCTTCATGCAGGACAGGAATTTTAAAGTAATCGAATTTTGGTTTTAGGACATCAAATACAAGCGCTAAGTTGACATACGAATAGGTAAAACCCCATGAAGACTTTTTATTCTTTGAAAGCTTTTGAAGGCCTGCATTTGCCGCCAAAAAGGAAATACCAAATTCTGCAGAAGTCTTTTCGGGCAGATCAATAGATTCTAACAAGAGGACGGATGAGAGCGCTTGCCCGTACAACGCGGAGTACCCTCCCGAACTGAAAATCGTACCCTTGAAAAGAAATGGGTTGAATCTTCCTCTGGTTGCCTGGTTTGGTTCGCTCGAATAAAAGAAATTATTTACAAGCGTACCGTCTATAAATATCTTGCTTTCATTTGCTGTGCCTCCTCTAACAAAGAGTCCTTCACTCTCTCCTACCTGCTGAGTGCCGGGTAATGTTTTAAGCGCCGATGTAATGTCGCCGTTCGCACTCGCCGTTGTAACGATATCAATAGGATTTAAAGCCGTTGCTCTCTTTTGATCGCTTGCTTCGAAAGTACCGGCACTTATGACGACTGCCTTTAATTCTGTAACTTGTTCCTTTAGCGAAATATCAATTTTTACAGGAGAGTCAGTTATAATAATTACCTGTTCAGCGCCTTTGTATCCTGATGCAGTTGTTTGTAAAACCTGATTACCTTTTTCATCTGTTAAAAAAGAATAATTTCCGAGGGAGTCCGATGTGGCGCCGTCGTAAGAATTTAAAATACTAATGCTGACATTCATAATCGGCTTTCCATGAGTGTCTGTAATTCTCCCTGAAATATTCACCTGCCCCACCCCGCTCTTATATAAAAACACTAAGCAAAAGATCAAAAATTTACTCATTCTTATAAATTTATTGTAAAAATAAATTAGTTTATTATTTAAACCAAAATTTTCTTCCAGAATATTTCTTTCTTGTATGCATGGCTAAGAAAAATGTCATAACTAATTTAATATCAATACACTATAAGTACATCATGAGGAGAGATGCGATAATTTCACGGCTGAAAATTACATGATAAATTTATCAACATCGCCGAAAATTAATTTGTTTATCTGCACGCAATTTGTAATTTAGCAATAGAATTTAATGGGTTAGTAAGTACAAAGGGCTGATGTAATCATCAGCCCTTTTGCTTTTATCTATCGATTATAAAGTGAGTACCACTCGCTGCTTTTTGCTTCTTTAAGAATTTTTTCTCTGCCTGTACTTTGGCAGCTATGACAATGATTCATTAATTTCATCAGGAATATCCGCATAGGAAATATGAGTAAAACGAAGACGGCTTTTTTCTGTAGCAACTGTGGGCAAGAGAGTGCAAAATGGTTGGGCAAATGTCCTTCATGTGAACAATGGAATACATTTTCCGAAGAAGTAATTGTAAAGGGAACTGATAAAAAGCAAAATGAGTGGAAGGAATTTTCCGGGCTAAGTAACGGACTTAAAACGATCTCCTTAGAGAATGTTACAAATGGGGAAGAGACAAGAATTCTCACCGCAGACGCTGAACTGAATCGTGTATTGGGCGGGGGCATTGTCGGCGGAAGTCTCGTCTTGGTTGCCGGAGAACCAGGCATCGGCAAGTCGACTCTTTTTCTTCAGGATGCATTGCAGTTGCAGAACACAGTTACCTTATATATAAGTGGTGAAGAAAGTGAGCAGCAAATAAAAATGAGAGCTGACAGGTTGCAGATAAAAAATGAAAATTTTTTTTTACTTACAGAGACCAACACTCAAACTATTTTTAATGAAATCCGCAAGTTGAGACCTGCGCTGGTAATCGTGGATTCCATTCAAACGCTGCAATCACCATATATTGAATCTGCTCCCGGCAGTGTTTCTCAAATCAGGGAAACTGCCGCCGAGTTTCAACGCTTTGCCAAGGAAACGAACACTCCTGTTATTTTGATAGGCCATATTACCAAGGACGGAAATATCGCCGGCCCCAAAATATTAGAACATATGGTGGACACGGTTCTCCAGTTTGAGGGAGACAGAAATTATTCCTACAGAATTCTTCGCACGCTGAAGAATCGATTTGGACCTTCATACGAATTAGGAATTTATGAGATGGCCAGCGATGGAATGCGACAGGTAAGTAATCCCTCAGAAGTGTTGATCACTCAAAAAGAAGAACAACTAAGCGGAGTGGCGATTGCCGCAACCATGGAAGGCATCCGCCCTTTGCTCATCGAGGTTCAAGCGCTGGTAACTCAAAGTGTGTATGGTACTCCACAACGAACGAATACAGGTTTTGATTTGCGAAGGCTTCAGCTCTTGCTCGCTGTTTTGGAGAAGAGAGGTGGATTTCATTTTGGAGTAAAAGACGTTTTTATAAACATCGCCGGCGGACTGAAAGTAGAAGATCCGTCAATTGATCTTGCTGTATTGAGCGCCTTACTTTCTTCCTATGAAGATGTGCCCCTACCCGCTAATATTTGCTTTGCCGGCGAAGTGGGATTAAGCGGAGAAATACGGCCGGTAAATCGTATCGAGAAAAGGATTGCAGAATCTGAAAAACTTGGTTTTGAAAAAATCGTAGTAAGTAAATACAGTCTTTCCAAATCAAATTCAAAACCTAAGTTCAACATTGAAGTTGTTCCGCTGGGCAAGGTGGAAGAATTGTACAGGTATTTGTTTTAAAAAGAAATGTTTGAAGATAACCTCAGAAATATTCTCTCCGCTCATCCACTTTTTTTATCCTCACAATTGTTTGGGCTGTGGCAGTGACCGGGTTGCCACCAAAGATTTTTTGTGTCTCGATTGTATTAATGATTTGCCGCATACAAATTTTGCTTCAGACTCTTCAAATCCGGTTGAAAAAAAATTTTGGGGCCGTATCTCTTTGATTGCCGGCATGAGCGAGTTTTATTTTTCTAAGAATTCACCAATTCAAAATCTCATTCATGAAATGAAATACAAACGAAACAAAAATGTCGGAGTTTATCTTGGTAATATGATGGGGCGAAGTCTGCATCAAAGCAATCGCTTTTCAGATGTGGATGTGATTGTACCACTGCCTTTGTTTCCGGAGAAAGAGTTTAGAAGAGGATACAATCAGGCTGCCATTTTGTGCCAGGGAATTGTCGAAGTATTTTCTTTACCCGTTTCATCCAATAGCGTGGCCAGAACAGTTCATACTGAAACCCAAACTAAAAAAGGAAGGCTTGAAAGATGGGAAAATGTAGAAAAAAGTTTCGGTGTCAGGGACGATACTTTTCTTAAAGGAAAACACATTCTCCTTGTGGATGATGTAATAACCACAGGAGCAACCATGGAAGCATGCGGTGCTGAAATTTTAAAGATTGAGGGAACACGGCTGAGCGTTGCGGCATTGGCATTCGTAACCCATTAAGAAGAACGTCATTACTGTGAACTCAAAAGGCAATAGCAAAATTATCCTTGGGAGGAAGCGTTAAAGAATTAAACATATTTTTGACTATGAAGGCCCAAAGATTTTCGTTCCTCCTCATCATATCACTATTTTTATTTTTTTCCTGCAAAAAAGAACGTTTCATTACAAGTCCGCAGGCAAACATCGCCACGAGCACGGATACGCTTACTTACGACACAATATTTACTTCAGTCGGATCTGTTACCCGGTCTTTTAAAATCTACAATAAGAACGATCAAAAGCTTTTAATTAATAAGATCAAACTTTCCGGAGGTGCAACATCTTTTTACACAATAAATGTGGACGGCGTCGCCGCGAGCGAAGTCAATAATGTGGAGGTGGAGGCAAATGATAGTTTATACATATTTGTTCAGGTGAGAATTGATCCTTCAACTGTTAATCTTCCATTCGTAGTAAGAGACAGCATTCTTATTGAATATAATACAAATCAAAAATTTGTTCAGTTGCAGGCTTTTGGCCAAAATGCAATTTTTTTAAACAAAGTTAGGATCACTGGCAACGTGACCTGGGACAACACGCTGCCTTATGTTATAACCGGCGGTATATTGGTCGATAGCACAGCCACCCTTACTGTTCTGCCCGGAACAAGAATTTTTCTTCATCCTGATGCGCCCTTTCTTGTGGATGGCACCCTGATTGTGGCTGGCACAAAAGAAGATAGAGTTGTGTTTGCCGGGGACAGGTTAGATGAAGGTTATATCGATTTCCCTGCAAGTTGGCAAGGTATATTCTTTAGTGGAAGTAGTACAAATAGCAAAGTTAAATTTGCCGTAATAAAAAATGCATACCAGGGAGTTGTCGTTTCCGATCCTTCTTCAAATTTTCTGCCTAAGGTTACCTTGAGTCAAACGATTATCGACAACATTTACGACGCGGGAATATTAGGAATCAATTCAAACATTGAAGTAAATAATTCTCTTATTTCAAACTGAGGCAAAAATATTTTATTGGTTTATTGCGGTGAATATTCCTTCGTGAACTTTAC